>CAYQKF010000089.1:0-20435 GCA_964417935.1 uncultured Pirellulales bacterium | reverse complement strand
AGAGCGGTTGATGCCCACAAGGGCGATTTCGGCAAGGTCTGTATTATCGCCGGCAGTACCGGCATGAGCGGTGCCGCCGCCCTTGCAGGCCGAAGTGCCTTGCGGGCCGGCGCCGGCCTCGTGCGAGTAGCAACACCTAAAAGTGTTTTACCAATAGTCGCCTCGATAGAGCCGTCCTTTACTACTATCGCCCTGCCCGAAGACAATCTCGGCCGAATATCAGCAAAAGCAATCAATCCTATACTCGAAGCCATCAGTGATAATGATGTCGTGGCGTTTGGCCCGGGTGTCGGTATCAGTGGCGCACTTCGGTCGGTCCTCGAAGCGCTTCTCGAACAAAAGCAACTCCGGCTGATTATAGATGCCGACGGTCTGAATAATCTGGCCGGCATAAAAGACTGGCCTGCCGGGCTAAAAGCGAAGTTAATTCTAACGCCTCACCCCGGCGAAATGAAACGCCTATGGTCAGGCCTGTTTAGAGAACCACTGCCATCCGACCGCCAACAACAAGCCATCCAATTAGCACAGCAGACCAAAACCATTGTGGCCCTCAAAGGGGCGGGAACCGTCGTTACCGATGGCCAAAGAGTTTACATCAACAAGACCGGCAATCCCGGTATGGCCACAGCCGGCTCAGGTGACGTTTTAACCGGTGTTATAACTGCGCTCGCAGGCCAGGGCTTGAGCGACTTTGACGCCGCGGTTCTCGGCGTTTACATCCACGGCTTAGCCGGTGACATCGCAGCAGAAAACCTCGGCCAGGTCAGCTTGATGACTACCGATATAATCCAGGCATTAGCCGATGCTTTTATGAGAACTTAAACTTTATTGCTTTGCAGAAAACATTATGACAGAGGCTGTCATTGCGAGCGAAAAAAGCCTTTAGCCCTGAGCGAACAAAAGCTTGCCCTGAGCGTAGCCGAATGGGTCGAAGGGGAAGCAATCTCAAACACAACGATGGCTTTTCTGTTCGCTAATCAAGAGATTGCCACGGCCTTTTTCAAGGGCCTCGCAATGACAATAGTTGCTTTGTTACATCTTGTAAATGAGTATTGACAAACAAGAAATCGCTTGCCGGAATATCTAGCCACACCCACTTCTGTCTGCAATTTTATTTCATTGCGGCTGGTAGCATAGTAGCTATAATGACGACCGATTCGACGAATCAAAATCAAAGGAATAAGTGAAGTTTTGCAAAAGTCTTAGAATAAGTTAGAGAAGAAGTAAAAGGAAAGAATTTTGGCAGGGAAGATTTAAATTAAGGAGTTCACAAATGGAATTAAGTGGCTTAGACATTGGGGTATTAGTGGTATTCTTCGTTTGTGTAGTTACCGTGGGCTTGTTCAAGAGCCGCAAAGAAAAAACCAGCGAAGATTATTTTTTGGCTGGTCGGGGACTCAAATGGTGGCTAATCGGATTTTCACTAATCGCAGCGAATATTTCCGCCGAGCAGTTTGTTGGAATGTCGGGCCAGGCAGCTAAAGGCTCGATTGGTTTGGCAGTGGCAAGCTACGAATGGATCGCCGCGATAACTCTGGTTGTGGTAGCGTTTTTCTTCCTTCCCAAGTTTCTCAAAAGTGGAATTTTTACGATACCCGAGTACCTGGAGTACCGCTTCAATCACACGTCCCGACTGGTGATGTCGCTATTGATGGTGATTATCTATTTGGGAGTAACAATCCCCACAGTAATCTTTCTTGGGGCCAAGGCGTTGAGTCCGTTGTTTGCAGAAGAGTTGATGGGCATACCTATTAACATCACAACGCTCTCCTGGTTTGTCGGTATTCTTGCGGGTATATATGTTGCAGCGGGAGGCCTCAAGGCCTGCGCCTGGGCGGACCTGATTCAGGGCTCGGCATTAATAATTGGTGGTGCGGTGATAATGGTGCTGGCGTTTATGGCATTGGACGATCCGAGCAAGTTCGAGGGAATCGATGTTGCAGCAGTCAATACATCATTAGGTGTGGGTGACAGTGCAGCATTTGGTGAAAAGTTCTCGGCGCTAAAAGAAGCTAATATGCACATGGTACTGCCGCGGGCCAGCGACTTTCTGCCCTGGACAGCGTTGCTGTTAGGGATTTGGATCCCGAACTTCTACTACTGGGGCCTGAACCAATATATTATGCAGAGAACACTTGGAGCTCACTCTTTACGTGAGGGACAAAGGGGCATCGTGTTTGCAGCTTTCTTAAAGCTGATCATTCCTTTTGTTGTGTGCATTCCGGGGATTATTGCCTTCACATTATACGGGGCGAAGATGCAGGAGAACGCAATGAACCAGGAGTCGCTGAACAAGCCTGTATTAGAGGCATTTGAACAGGCCAAGACGTCACCGGCCGAAGCTACGATGGTTATTCCATTTGATGGCGACTTTGCGCAGTTGCAGCCGCAGCTTGCTGCGGAGGTGCTGTCATTTAATGCAGCAGTACTGGGTAAGGTTGCTCCTGCGGGCGAGGACCTCAACGCAATCAACGCAGAACTACTCGAGGGCGTGAACGAGAGTCACCCCCATGTTGAAACCCGGCAAGAGTTGGTCGGCTATGACTACGATGGTGCATTTCCGCTGTTGATTCGGTATCTGACTCCGACCGGCCTGCGGGGATTTGTATTGGCCGCGCTAATGGGAGCAGTGATTAGCTCTCTGGCATCGATGTTGAATGCAGCTTCGACAATCTTCACGATGGATATTTACAGGGAATGGTTTAACAAGAATGCAGCGCAGAAAGTGCTGGTGTGGGTAGGTCGATTTTGCGTCCCGATAGGTGTAATCGTCGGGTGTCTGATTGCGCCGGTGTTGGCAAATCCCAGGTTTAAGGGAGCTTTCGCTTTCATCCAAGAATTCCAGGGATTCGTCTCACCCGGCGTGCTTACTATCTTCCTGTTCGGATTGTTTGTGAAACGGACCCCACGGTATTGCGGAGTCCTGGGGCTGATTCTTAGCCCGATTATCTACGGGATTCTATTCTTCGGCTGGGGCGAGATGGCATTTCTGAACCGTATGGCAATCACAGTAGGCGCTATTGCAGCCATCCTGCTATTAGTAACATTGATAAACCCCATGAGGGAACGAATCGTACTGCCGGAGCAGACGAAGATTGAGTTGAACTGGTCTAAGGGCTCCGTGTACTTCGGCTTGTTTGTAACGCTTCTGACAGTAGTGCTTTACATCATATTCTGGTAATAGAGATTCATAAATGATTTGAAGAAAAGGTTTCTCAATGGAGTTAACATCAGAGGGCCGGAAGGCCTTAGATAAAATCCTGCAGCTTGCCGAGCAGAACAACATCGACATCAAGGGCGGTAAGATAAGAAGGACATCATCGCGCTTCTGCCTGGGGGTCGAACATGGTGATTACAACGGCACAGAACTTTTCGGCGTTGGAACCAACAGGTTCATCTGGATGGCCTACAAGCCAAATGGTACCAAGAAGGTCAGCCTCTTTAGCGGGAATTTTCCCGACGATGGAGTCATAGAATTTGAACTTGCAAATGTTCCTGAGCCAAAGTCAGCCGAAATCGCCCAGACGTGGGGGCGGTTTGCATACGGGGTTGAGTATATTCTAAGGCGCGAAGGTTACAAACTCTCGCAGGGTATTGACGGTGTTATCTACGGGAACATCCCCGGCGGCGGAATGAGTCGGTCGGCTTCTTTGAGTTTGAATCTGATTTTGTCCCTGTTCGATGCCAATGGCATCGAGATAGAAGAGAAAATCAAGATCGTTGACCTGGCTCAGGCGGTCGAGAATGATTATATCGGCTCACCCTGCGGAAAGCTCGATCAGACGATGATACTCTTCGCCCGCGAAGGGATGGGGACATACTACAATCCCAATGACCGCTCAATAGAGTATGTACCGATTGGGTCCGGTGCGAGTGATTTTCGGATTGTTGTACTTGATACCGGCACGGATCGGCCCGGCCTGGAAAAATCAACTTACTCCGTCCGTAGGGCAGAATGCGAGAAATTGGTTTCAATATTGCAGAAAGCCAATTATGACATATCGTGCCTTGCAGATATCAAGGACGAGACAGTTTATAAAAAGATTATGGTCGAGTTTGGTGAAAGTCACCCGGACTTGTGCGACCGCTTAAGATATATTTTCGATGCTCAAAAGCGGTTCTATAAGATGCTCGAAGCCTGGAAAGCCGGTAACATTGAAACTGTTGGACGGATATTCAGGGCCGATGGCATTGGCCTGCGGGATGATTACAAAATATCCGGGCCGGAGCTGGAAACAATGTGTGATATTGTTCGAACGGTGCAAGGTGTCTTGGGAGAGCGTATGTTAGGAGGCGGTGACAAGGGCGCATCCGGCGCTTTAGTCCGGGCCGAATCTGTCGAAGCCGTAAGACAGGCCGTTGACACGGCCTATCCCCGCAGCAGGCCGGACTTCACCGAAAAGTATGCCTTCCACGTCTGCAAGGTTGTGGACGGCGTCAGGATTTATGAAGGTCTATTGTAACAGGGACAATAGCTGATTATGTCAGAAAAATGCTCGTCGTCAGCTAAAGGTGTGTTTGAGGCGTTCGTCTCTTCCAACAAACAGATTGGGCAGCCTGCTGCCTCGTCTTGTGACGAGAGTCGCAGAGGCAAGCGGTTCTATCGGCTCAGACTTGAGTTTTCAGGGAACGGTGCAAGTGCTTTTGCTGATTTTCAACCCGGGCAATTCGCCGAATTAGACCTTTCCGGTACCGCCCTGCCGTCCGTAAAAACCATACCGGAAGATTTACTCGATACAGCCGGACGCAAGATATTACTGCGGAGGCCTTTTAGCCTTACTGATGTTACTCCCAATAGAGATAAGACCTTCGCTGAGCTTCTTTATTGTGTTGTCGGGCCGGCCACTTTGAGAATGACAACTTTGTCAGCCGGCGATTCAGTCAGCGTAATTGGGCCTTTGGGAAATGGTTTCTCGATACCGGACGGCAAAAGAAACGCCCTTCTGGTTGCCGGAGGGATGGGGGTCCCGCCACTACTGCATCTGGCAAAGGTCCTCACAGCCGATTCCACCAGGATTGAGGTGATTGCGTTTGCCGGTGCGAAGACAGCTATGGAACTGCCCTTCGAGGGCAGACTGGATGAGATTTCGCAGCAATTAGGATTTTCAATACCGGAGTTTGCCAGGTACGGCATAGAATCGCTCGTGGCAACGGATGACGGCTCGACTGGGTATCACGGTTTTGTTACCGACTGCCTTACAGAATGGTTTGACCGAGCCAGTGATTTAGCCGCTAAGGATACGGTCATTTATAGCTGTGGACCCGAGGCGATGTTAGCAAGAGTGGCTGAAATTGCTAAAAACAAAAATATCGACTGCCAGGTCAGTCTGGAACGAAGAATGGCATGCGGCATCGGCCTGTGTCAAAGCTGTGCAGTGGAATGTCGGGTAAACGGCTCGAATGAAACCATTTATAAGATGTGCTGTAAGGACGGCCCCGTTTTCGACACCAAAGAGGTAATTTTCAAGTAAACGCGTGGTGGACAGTCCCACACTTAAAACGACGGGTGGCAGCCTCAAGCGCAGCTTGGGGATGGCCATTTCATTTCATATCTGTTTAGGTTTCCTTAGCTTTTTTATTGCTTCAAGCTGCAAGACAGCCTCCTTATCTCGCAGGCGGTTCATCGACTTTTTTGATTTAATCAAAGCATCCAGGCTCAGCACACGCATCTTCATTTCTTCGACTTCAATAAGCTCGCTTTCCCGTTTGACCTGACTGTAGTCTCCAAGACCATCAATAAAGCTTAAGCAATCTAATTGACCGATGTCCGTATCGAGATACAAATTTTTGAATTGTCCGCACGTCCGCTCTGTCAACTTAAGCTTTTTGCGTTTCGGCGTCATTCGGTGTACAGGGTGTAAATCCGAGATGGCTCTTTGCAGCGCAAGCAGAGTAGCAGGGCTAAAGTCACAGCAGATATCGATATCCTGGGTTACATAAGTACATCCATGCACTACACCTGCAAAACCGCCTATTATTACAAAATCCACACCGGCTCTAACAAACCGTCCAAGCAGGTTTAAGAAATCGCTGCTCACAGTCTCCTCGCTTTCCGGAGTTTCTCTACGGTATTAAGTGCGATTTGATGTCTTATTATACGCTCGGTACAGCTTCTGTTGATATTATCAATCAGCATAGAAACGTCTATGCCGTAGTCGATCGCCGCCTGGATTTCTGCCGCTCGCAGAGACTTACTCTTCGGCATCCTGTTCTTCTTTGATTTCGCTGCCATATTCTCAATTATAAGCCCCCTGCTCTATGGCTTCAACATCTAAGCACCCACCTTCCCCAGCTTTTTGAATTTTACTATGTAATTTTGGTGTTTGCTCTTTGTCATGCCGAGCCTGCCGAGGCATCTGGCTATCGAGAGTAATATTACTTCAATCCTCCGAACCCCTTTTCGCATTTTGCTATGTAATTTTACATTTTTATTTTTGATATTTGATATTTGATATTCTCAGCGACGGGTGGCAGCCTCAAGCGAAGCTTGGGGATGGCCTAATCTGTACCACATACGATTGTCATTTCGAGCGAAGCGCAGCGGAGTCGAGAAATCTGGCTGCGAAAAAAACATAATCCCCCGCTTTGCTTGATATTCCCTCATCCAATCATTCACTCACCGACACATAGCACGAACGACGAATTGTCATTTCGAGCTTGTCGAGAAATCTATTTAAACAGTCGCCCGAAGGGCATCCGCATTTTTACATTTTAATTTTTTATTTTTAATATTGTTACGCCACTGCCGCCGTTTCCTCCTCAACCTCACCGAACCGGACGCTTATCTTCTTGCTTACCCCCCGTATTTGCATTGTTATCCCGAACAGCACATCCGCAATGCTCATCGTGCGTTTGGCGTGGGTGATTACTATGAACTGTGAATCCTTTTGAAACTCCCGCAGCAGCATATTGAAACGCTCGTTGTTGGCCTCGTCCAGGGCAGCATCAACTTCATCTAAGAAACAAAACGGCGATGGCTTCGTCTTGAAAACCGCAAACAGCAAGGCAATCGCCGTCATCGACTTTTCACCGCCGCTAAGTAGCGATATACTTCTTGTCTCCTTGCCTGGCGGCCGCGCTATCACCTCTATCCCCGCTTCGAGAATATCCTCAGCGTCCTCAAGCATTATGTCGGCTTTGCCTCCGCCAAACAGCTTACGGAAAATCTCCTGGAAATGTCCCCTTATCTCCTCAAAGGTCTGCTGGAATTTCTCTCTGCTCTTTTTGTTAAGACGGTTTATCAACTGCTGCAATTGAGCCTTGCTGCTGTTGAGGTCCTGAACCTGGCTGCTTAAAAAGTTATGTCGTTTTTCGAGAGTCTCCTGCTCATCTATTGCGTCGATATTTACGTTACCGAGCCGTTCAATCTTACCTCGAAGCTCAGCTATTTGTTCTTTTACCTTGTCCCAGTCAACCTCCTCGTGGCTGTAATTTTCATAAGCCTTGGCTAAATCAATCTGCAATTGTTCCTGCACCCTCTCAATCAGGTCTTGTTGCCTTACCTCTAATTGGCTCAATTCTATCTTAAGCTCGTTAATTTTTTGCTCAGTTTCTTCTTTTTCGGCGCGTCTGAGACGGACAAGCTCTTCTGTTTGTTTTCGTTCTTCGATTAGCCTTTCAATCTCTTTATGCAATAATCGGCTGTTCTCCTGGTTCTTTTCTTTTTCGACAAACAGCTCCGACACCCCGGCTTCGCAGTTAAGAATGTCCCTTTGAGCTTCTGTTAATTGCACACCGCAGTTTTGAATTTCCTCCTGGGCTGTCTCGGCAGCCGTCCGGTTCTCCTGCATCTGGCTTTGCAGACTCGCAATTATTTGCTTCAATGCCTTGCTCTGCTCCGTAATTTGCCCCAGAGCCACCTTCAAATCGGTAAGTCTGTTTACTAACGTTTGCTGTTGTTGTTTCTGCTCAGCATATCTTGTTTCAAGCTCTTCTATGTGCGCCGTTCTCTGACTGTTTACCGCCTCCAGCTCCTGCAATTTCTGCTTCGAGTCATATTCCTTTTGCACGGACTGAGCTATCTGTTCGGCTAACAGGTCAATCTCACCGGCTATCAACGGCTCCTCTTGTCTGAGCCGTTTTATATTTTGTTCTATCACGCTGAGTTTCGAGCTTACCTGCATCTTTTCGGTGTTCGCTTCATAGACAGCCGTCCGCAGGTCTTTACACAACTCATCCAAATGTGCTTTCGCCCGGTTGTTTTTCTCAATTTGGCTTTCAATCGCTGCAACTTCAGAGGCAATATTGCCGATGGTTTCCTGCAGTTGACGCAGTCGGCTTTTACGTGATATTAAACCGGTTGCTCTGCCCAAAGGCCCGAGTTTTATCATCCCGTCGGAACTTAAGAATTCTCCATTCAAAGTAACAAACTTAAACTCATCTCCTGCCTTCTCCGCCAGCTCGATTGCCTCTTGCAGAGAGTCAACAACCAGCGTCTTGCCGAGTAACTTCCAGGCCAACGGTGCGTATTTGCTGTCGAACTTTACAAATTCAACAAGCCTGCCTTTTACACAGACAAACTCCGACCAGTCATTTTTGTCCACAAACGGCTCTATCTTATCAAGGCAAATGAAATTCACCCTGTCGTCAAGCTCTTGAATTGTCTCTATATCAGCTAACATCCTGCTTGTGCTGTTGATTACCAATGCATCGGTCTGCCCCTCAAGGACCGCTTCGACAGCATTTGCATATTCGACATCGGTTTCTATTGTTTCTGCTAATATCCCTTCGACGTAATCGAATCTATTGTTTTCAACCGACCGATTTTGCAAAATGCTTTTAACGCCCCCCTTAAGCCCCTCGCACCTTCTTTCCATATCTGTCAATATCGTCAGCTCGCTGTTCAGGGCACTTCGTACCTCTTTGCTGTGCGCCAACCGCTTATTGTCCGCTGCTAAAGAATCGTCGAGTTCTTCGGTCTTTTTGCGTTTGGATTCCAGGCTCTCCTTCAATTCACCTAACACTTTTTCGATATCACTCATACGAGCATTTTGTTGTGCCTTTTCGGTCAGCAGTTGCTCCAGTTCAGTCTGGGCGGTTTCCGCACGGCCGGCAAGACGGTCTTTCTGGGAGGATAAATTGTTGCGATAAACTGAAATGCTCTGGACTTCGTTATGAAGCTGTGCCGTCCTTCTGACTATGTCGATAATTCCTGATTTCTCATCTTCCAAATGCGCTTCGAGCGAGGCACATTCGGCATTTACTTCCTGGATAGCTTTTTGGACTTGCTCAACAGCCTGGCTTTTCTCGTCGAGCATCTTTTCACAGTTTGCCAGCTCGGTGTTGTATTGCGCCGAATTTTGCTCAAAGAGGTTCTTTTGCCCCCGAAGCTTTTCAATTTTCTCTCTCGCCGAATCCTCTCTTTCCCGTAGTTCAGAAATCCTCGCTCGCAAAAAATCAATTCTTTGAAGCCGCTGCTCGATCTTGCTGCGAACAGACACAAGCGAATTATCCGTGTGGCTTAGCTTATGCTCAGTTTCTATTATTTCTTCGCCTAATTTGCTTATCAAGCTGTCCTGTCTTGCCACTTCCGCCGCCAACCGCCCGAACTGTTCGGTCACCTCATCAAGGACAGCCCCCTTGTCCTTCATTTGCGTGCAGTTCTTTGCATATTCAACCAGCGAGTAGCTGACCTGCAGCTCTTTGAGCCTTTGAGTATATTGCAGATAATTCCTTGCTTTGCCCGCCTGCAGCTTTACGCTTCGCAGTCTCTTGGCAACTTCACCCAAAATATCTGCAAGCCGAAGCAGATTCTGTTCCGTTCGTTCCAGCTTACGAAGCGCTTCCTTTTTGTGCGCCTTATACTTGCTTATGCCGGCCGCTTCTTCAAATATGAACCTTCTGTCTGTTTTCGATGCGCTTATTAAATGCTCAATCTGTCCTTGTTCGAGAATCGAATAAGCCCTGGTGCCTATACCGGTGTCCATAAACAATTCTCGAATATCTTTCAATCGGCAGATCTTGTTGTTTATCCGATACTCGCTTTCTCCGCTCTTATATATCTTTCGTGATACCTGCACATCCTCGGCTTCGATTGGAAGCTGTCGCGCTCCGGTCCCATCAGGGTTGGATATAAACAGATTCACTTCTGCCGCTCCGAGAGGTTTTCTGCTGCTGCTTCCGCTGAATATCACATCAGCCATCTGCCCGCTCCGCAGGCTCTTGACACTTTGCTCTCCAAGTACCCACTTTACCGCATCGACCACGTTGCTCTTGCCGCAGCCGTTGGGTCCGACAATAGCGGTTATGGAAGAATCGAAAACAAAATCCGTTTTGTCCGCGAAACTCTTAAATCCGTTGAGAACAATTTTTTCAAGTCTCATTTCTTATCCTGCTGTTAACGTCTGGTAATTATTGTTGTAAAGGTCACGTACTACATTTATACCAATATGCAATATTATTATCGGCCGAGGGTTTGTCATTTCTTGATAATTAGCCGATTTTTGGTAAGGGTCCGGCCCAAAACTCCGCTTTTACAGCACCCTTGTCGCACATCCGCTTCAAAAGAGCTATCACATCCGCATACGAAACGCCTAAGCCTCCACGTCCTCGTTCGCCTTTTTTAAGCGGCTTTTCGCAGAGTGTTCGGATAATATCGCTAACTTCAAAGAAACTCTTCAACTGCGCTCTCACACCGGGCCGTAAGGGATGTTTCCGGATTATCGAGACATCTTCCTGACCAGCCGGAGCATCGATTGTTATATTACCGTCGGCTGAACGAACAAAAACACCATCACTGCAACGTATCGGTGCACCGAATAACACAATTCGCGGCTGACCGCTGCGAGAGACAAAAATTGTCTTGTGTGGAGTTTGTACAATCTGTTCAAGATAAAAATTATCGGCGATAAGCTCTTGTGATACGGCAATATCGTCTAATTTCCGCAATTGCTCGTACGCAGCCAAACTGATGTTAAAATCATCGTCACGCAGCAATCTCCGCGATATTGCAGACGCATCGTTGCGTCTGGCCGCCGTAGTTATTGACTCCAGGGCCTCGAGGCGGTAAGCTAAACCTCCGTCCATAGCTATCTGTCTGAGAGTCGCCAAACCCGCATCGCCGCCCAGATTAAGCATACATCTCGCTGCTCGCAGCCGTACCTGCTCATTAGATACATTCAGCAAAACACTCAGCCCGCCAAGACTTTGATTGCCTATGGCCTCAAGAGCAATTTCACTCTCATCCGCATCTTGCAAAGCAGCAAGTTTTCTAATAAATATCTTTATTCTTTCTCTCGTAATTTCCGTGCTCTGGGTAAGATACGTTGCCTTCATTATGGAAATGAATCTTTGCTTTTGTCCTCTATATTTAGCCGGCACTGTTACATCGATGCGGTCGGGCAAAACCACCTTAGCTGTATCATCGCCAAAAAGTTCGTTCAAGCGATTTCGAATACTGTTCGTGATTCTAAAATCAGGCTCGCTAAGCACCAGACTTACTCTGTACTCATCAAGGACTTTACCGCCGGCTAAGACATATCCGGCCCTTTTATTTATTTCCGAAGTGCTGATTTTATCAATAAAGACCGGCCCTTGGGCATCGGCTACAACTTTGGTTGTTATACCGAAGGTACCCGCCGTCTTAAGCTCCGTGCCAAGCAGAAAGCCGCCTTCCAGCGAAGTGGTTTGTGTACCCGGCAGTGCAGTTACTCGTACATCGAAATACTCATTCCTCGAAGCTACTGCCGGCATTATCCCCTCTACCAGCACTACCGCTGTATCCGAACCGCTAATCATCTTATCAACATTTATCTTGCGCCCGGGATATAGTGTCGGGATATGTTGCGCAAGATACGCTCTAATCCGGGGAGGACACTCCGCCGAACCCGTCCCCCTCAGTCCACCCACCAGGCTGTATCCTTCGAGTCGTATCGATTCGGGCCAGGACATTTCAACCAACGACCCTATCGTGGCGCCTAAATCTACCGTAGGTATAAGGTCTTTTGACCCCCTATCGGCTCTGCCCTGCTCACCACAGCCGACTATAAAGCAAGTGATAACTATTGCTGCTATTACACGAACTGTTTTTCGAATAATAATATCCATTCGACTGAATGCCTAAAAAAAGACTAACAATCTACTTCAATAGTAAATAGCAAATAGTCAATAGTCAATGAATTAATTGCCAACTATCTGGCAAATCACCGTTCTCGTCCTTGGCCTGGTATCAAAATCGACTAAGATAATTTGCTGCCAGGTTCCTAACGTTAATCGGCCATCAACTACCGGCACGCTCAGGGAAGGCCCCAACAGCGAGGCCCGCACGTGGGAATGGCCGTTATCATCGTGCCAGGTCTCCTCGTGCTCATACCTTGCGTTTTCAGGTGCGATCTTTTCAAAGGCCGCCTTTATATCGTAATTGACCAGTCCCGGCTCGTATTCGGTCGTTGTAATCCCCGCCGTCGAACCAACATTGAAAACCGTAACGGTCCCGGCTCTCATATCCGATTTGGCCACAGCCTCACTGACCTGCTCGGTGATATTAACGACATCGCAGTTTCCTTTTGTTTTGATTTTTATCGTTTTCGTCCTGACCATAGTCTCTATAATAGGGCACAAATACGTTTCGGTCAAGAAGGCTACAGAGTTTGCCAAGCTGGTTACTGACGAGAAAAATTGTTATTTCCGCAAATGAAGACTGGGAATTCACAATCCTTCTTGTTAGAATTCTGCGCTATGTAGTTGCTGGGTTTGTACTGTAGAAGAATTATGGCGGGCCTGAATTTTTGCCCCGGAAAAGTTAGGATGACTTTATGAACTGGGTAGAACGCGTTCAAAGGCTTGGAGGGATACTGGTACCGGAGAATACGGTACACCCTCATTGCCCGGAAGAACAGGCCAATCTGTTTCATACCTTTGGAGGTGGCGGAACAGAAATTGAAACCCTTTGGCTGTTGTGGGCACTGCTTCGAATAACTAAACCACAACTGGTCCTGGAAACGGGAACCCTTCAGGGTGTTGGTACCTTCGCTTTGGCTAGCGCCCTCAAAGAAAACGGCAGAGGCAAATTACTGTCTCTGGAAATGGACAAAGACAAAGCGCTAGAGGCATATAATGTCTTGAAAGGAACCGATCTAACCGACTTCTTTGAAATAATTAATCAGGATTCGCTGGAATTCATAGAGCAACTCGATACGCAGAAACTTAAATTTGATTTCGCATTTTTTGACAGTAAAAACAACATACGTCCAGCGGAATTCAAGATGTTGTACGAAAAGGGCGGTTTAACGAATCTGGTGGCATTTCACGATACCTCGCGACTACGAGAGAGAACCTTTATAATCGAGAGCGAACCGCAGGATGTGTATGTTGCGGAACTGGACAAGATAGAAAAAATGTATTGCAGGGGAGGGCTGGACTTTCCATTAGCGAAAGGACTCCGTTTGATGCAATTAAATAAAAACATAAATCCGGCATTTCATTATAACAAGTATATGACACAGGTAAGCAATGACTGAGAAGACCTGACGAAATCGCATTTTGTGTTCGGCTACCAGAAAACGAAAATCATAACCAGCGGGCTGTGGGGCTTTACGCCGTTCCATATCAGCTCCGGCTTTCACCCAGGATTGTTGTTTAGTCGTCGTCGGCACGCCTGCCCTGAGCTTGCCGAAGGGACAAAGCCCCAATGCCTTCCCCCGTATTTCTCTGCTTGTGCTCGCGTAGCTTGTCCTCGACTCTGATCGGGGGCCCTGGAGTTGTTTCGAGATTGGCCCGTTCGACCCATTCGACTACGCTCAGGGCAGGCTGCGCTCAGGACAGGATTTGTATTGGGTTTGAATTGGGTTTGTTTTTTTGGGACTGAGGGTGGTTTCATTTTTATAATCCTCTATAACATATAAGTTTACGTTCATTTTTGGCATTTTGGAAATTGGGTTTGTTTGGGTTTGAATTGGGTTTGTTTTTTTGCCCCGCCAGCGGGATAAAATTTTCGTAAGCCCTTTTTGATAAAATATTTAGGTTCATTTGAGTGTTTTTCAAATTGGGTTTGTTTTGCATAAAAAGGTCGATTTGTAGAGAATCCTCTACATTTGTAGAGGAAAAAGGGCATATCCACAAAGGCATTAAGGCACAAAGAGAATTTGACCACGAATTAACACGAATTTTCGTAACTATATTCATAATCTTGTTTTGCTTGGCTTTATTGCCATAGAATGCTTTTTGGCGTGTCCAGCACCAAAAACACATCGTTTTGGTGCGGGACGATTCGTGCGGTTCTCCGCTATATCTGTCGCCTACTGGCGGTTTATGTTAGCCTGCTGGCTAATATGGGGGTATTATACCATAAAACAGGTTAAATTTCAAGACAATTCGTAAAAAATGTCCGAGAGTCCACACCTGATGCTGGCTGCTCATTAGTGAGTAGTGAACTAAAGTGCCTAAAGTGCCAAAAGTGAGCTAAAGTTGAGTATAATAAAAGATAAGGGGGGAATTTGCTTGATTTTTGTTGGCCGGGGTGGTAATTTTGAATATTTAAGAGATTTGCATCACGTGGGGTTATTTTTGGAAATGGCGTAATGGCGGGAAAATTAAAGGTAGAATGTAGTAATAAGATGAAAAATTATATTGAAAACATGGATTCGACACAGCAAGAGAAACAAGTTATTTCACGAAGGAGAGTTAACGACCATGGAGAAGTTTATACCGCCAAGCGAGAAGTAAATGCCATGCTTGATTTGGTGAAGCAGGAAACGGAGAGAATTGAATCTAGGTTTCTGGAGCCTGCCTGTGGTACTGGGAATTTTTTGGCGGAAGTATTAGACAGAAAACTTCGCGTCGTTGAAAATAGATATGGAAAGAGCCAGTTAGAATATGAACGATATTCTTTTATCGCTGTGACCAGCATCTACGGCATCGAAATTCTGGAAGATAATGTTTTGAAATGTCGCAAGCGGCTTTTTGACATATTCGATATTAAATACAACAGCCTTTTCAAAGAGGATTGCCTGAATGCGGTCAAATACATCCTTGAGCGCAATATCATATGGGGCGATGCTCTCACTCTGAATACGGTGGGAGAAAATCCGCAGCCAATTGTCTTTTCTGAATGGTCACCGGTCAACGGCAGCATGATAAAACGCAGGGACTTTGCTTTCCACGAATTGCTTTTATATGCAGGAATGAGAGCTAAACCGCTTTTTTCAGATCTTGGAGATAAAGTTTTTATTCCTGAACCTATAAAAGAGTATCCCCTTATTAACTTTTTGAGGGTTGCCGATGCTGAACAGCACTAATTATAATCCTGATGTACTGTCCTGTATAGCAAATCTGAGCAGCGACGAGGTCTTCACGCCGCCAAAGTTGGTGAACGAAATGCTTGATTTGCTCCCGCCGAAAATCTGGAGCGATAAGGATACCAGGTTTCTCGATCCGGTATGCAAGACGGGCGTGTTTCTACGTGAGATGGCCAAACGGCTGGAAGCGGGGCTGGAAAAGCAAATCCCCGACCGGCAGGAACGGATCAACCATATTTTCACAAGGCAGCTTTTTGGTATCGGCATTACCGAACTGACCTCTTTGCTTTCCCGGCGGTCGGTGTATTGCTCCAAGACAGCTAACGGCAAATATTCAGTGTGTGAGAACTTTGAAAAACCGGACGGCAATATCCGCTATGAACGGATTGAGCATACCTGGGATAATGGGCGGTGCAAGTATTGTGGGGCAAGCGAGGCCAAATATGAGCGAGGGCAAGAGCTCGAAACCCACGCTTATGAGTTTATTCATACCGAAAATCCAGAGGAGATATTCAATATGAAATTCGATGTTATTATTGGCAATCCGCCGTATCAGTTGAGCGACAGTGGATTTGGGAGAAGTGCTTCACCCATTTATCAGAAGTTCGTGCAGCAAGCCAAAAAGCTTAATCCACGGTTCTTGACAATGATTATTCCGGCACGTTGGTTTGGAGGCGGCAAGGGCCTGAAAGAGTTTCGTGCTGAAATGCTTGACGATGACCGGATTCGGAAAATTGTAGATTTTGAAGATGCGACAGAAGTTTTTCCGGGTGTGAGTATTGCAGGCGGGATTTGTTATTTCCTCTGGGAAAGAGATTCAACAGGACAATGTGAAGTCGTTAACATGTACAACGGCACCCAGGCTGTATCAACCCGTTCTCTAAATGAATTTGCGACTTTCATCAGACATAGTCAAGCGATACCTATCATCAGGAAGGTGCTTGCTAAAAAAGAACAGCATATGTGTGAGCAAGTCTCTTCGTATAAGCCTTTTGGGTTACGAACTTATGTTAAACCGCAAAAAACAGGTGATATTACATTGCACTGGCAAAAAGGTGAAGGCCCTTATAAACGAAAAGAAATAACCACTGGTGTAGAAATGATTGATAAGTGGAAAGTCATTTCATCACGTTCTGGACACGAGCATGCTGGCGATCCCGGCAAGGGCGGTAAACGCAGAGTGCTTTCAAAAATTGAGGTCTTACCTCCAGGCACTATTTGCACAGAAACATATCTCGTGATAGGAGCTTACACAAAAGAAGCCCAAGCTAAAAACTTAGTAGCGTACATGCAAACTCGATTTTTCCGTTTTCTTATTTCCTTGTTTATGTACTCCCACAGTATCACAAAAGACACCTATGCGTTTGTTCCCATTCTTAAAATGTCTAAGTGCTGGACAGACGAAAAGCTATACAAAAGATACGGCTTAACCAAAGACGAGATTGCCTTTATTGAATCAAAGATTTGCCCGATGGAGACGAACAATGAGTAACGAGTTCTTTCCACAACGTCCGGAGTCGAAACCGACTATTTATGCCTATGAGGATACTAATCCTCAATACGAGGGGTTGCTCAAGGTCGGCTATACCACAGTGGACGTACAGAGCCGCGTGGCGCAGCAATATCCAACCAAGAAACCTGGCAAGCCACCATATAGGATCGTGATCGAAGAATCTGCTATGCGCAATGATGGCACAGCTTTTACTGATCATGATGTCCACCGCTGTCTGCGAAGCAGTGGCGTCAAGAACCCCGAAGGTGAATGGTTCCGGTGTTCAGTGGAGAAGGTTAAGGCGGCGGTTATAGCCGCCAGAACCGGTGAGATGAGCGCGGAAACCCGCTCACTGGATTTCAAGATGCGTCCGGAGCAGAAAGCGACCGTGGAAAAAACGGCGGCCTATTTCAAGAGTGCGATCAAGGATGACCCGGACAAGACGCCGCATTTCCTTTGGAATGCTAAGATGCGCTTCGGCAAGACCTTTGCCGCCTATCAATTGGCAAAAAAGATGAAATGGCGCAAGGTGCTGGTACTGACCTTCAAGCCGGCGGTACAGAGCGCGTGGGAAGAGGATTTGAAATGCCATATTGATTTTGAGGGATGGCAGTTCATTTCGCGAAACGGCCTGTCGTATGAAGATGCGGACAAGAATAAACCTTTTGTATGTTTCGGGTCGTTTCAGGATTATCTGGGCAGAAACCCTAGTACCAACGGTATCAAAACCAAGAATGAATGGGTTCACGCTACCAATTGGGATTGTGTGATTTTTGATGAATACCATTACGGCGCATGGCGGGAAAACGCCAAAGAACTTTTCGAGGCGGAAGACAAAAAAGAAAGAGAGTTTGGTGAAGGTGAAGGTCTCGACTATTACGATGAAGAGACCATGCCGATTACAACAGACGCATATCTATATCTATCCGGGACGCCGTTTCGGGCGATTGCATCGGGTGAGTTTATCGAGGATCAGATTTTCAACTGGACTTATTCAGACGAACAGGCCGCCAAGCAGCAATGGGAAGGTGAGGATAATCCCTATTCCTGCCTTCCCCGCATGGTGCTAATGACGTATCAAATGCCGGACGCAATCCGCGAGATTGCCATGCAGGGGGAATTTGACGAGTTTGACCTGAACGTCTTCTTTTCCGCAGAAGGGAAAGGGGGAAATGCGAAGTTCAAATATGAGGATGAAGTACAGAAGTGGCTGGATTTGATCCGAGGAGCGTTTCAGGCGACCACAGTAGACAACTTGAAACTGGGAGCCAAGAAACCTCCTATGCCGTTTTCGGATGTTCGGCTGCTCAATGTGCTGTCACATACCTTCTGGTTTCTGCCGAGTGTGGCGTCGTGTTATGCCATGCGTAAATTGCTGCAGAAGAAGCAGAACCGTTTTTATCGCGATTATCAGGTGATAGTAGCAGCGGGAAGCGCCGCCGGAATAGGGGTTGAGGCTTTGCAGCCTGTGCGGGATGCTATGGATGATCCTTTGCAGACAAAGACAATTACTCTGTCTTGCGGAAAGCTGACCACCGGGGTGACGGTGAGGCCGTGGACGGGAATTCTTATGTTGCGCAATTCTTCCAGTCCGGAAACCTATTTTCAGGCGGCATTCCGTGTTCAAAATCCCTGGGTGGTTATGAATCCAGAAGGAGATGCGCCGAAACGTGAGGAGATCATCAAAAAAGAATGTTACATCTTTGACTTTGCGCCGGACAGGGCGTTGCGGCAGATCGCCGATTACAGTTGCCGCTTAAACGTCGATGAATCGAACCCCGAGAAGAAGGTCGAGGAGTTTATAAGTTTTCTGCCTGTGTTGGCCTATGACGGTAGCTCCATGAAACAGATTGACGCGGCGGGTATTCTGGATATTGCCATGAGCGGAACCTCCGCAACACTGCTGGCAAGGCGATGGGAAAGCGCTTTGCTGGTGAACGTGGATAACGACACATTGAAACGGCTGATGGCAAACGAAACCGCAATGAAAGCGCTGATGAGTATTGAGGGATTTCGGAACCTGAATCAGGATATCGAAACCATTATCAACAAGTCAGAAGCGATAAAGAAGGCACAGAAAGAAAAGAACGATGAAGAGCTTTCGAAGAAGGAAAAGAAGGAACTGACAGAAGAAGAAAAACAATACAAGAGTATGCGGAGGAAAATTCAGGAAAAGCTCATCAAGTTTGCCACGCGAGTGCCGGTATTTATGTATTTGACGGATTACCGGGAACGATGTCTTCGGGATGTCATCACGCAGCTTGAGCCTGGGTTGTTCAAGAAAGTTACCGGTCTGAGGGTGAAGGATTTCGAGTTGCTTGTCAGCTTGGGAGTTTTTAACAGCGCTTTAATGAATGACGCGGTCTATAAATTTAAAAGATATGAAGATGCGAGCCTCATCTATATTGGTATCAACAAACATGAAGGTGAAGAGGTTGGCCTGTATGATACCGTTTTAAGTTCAGAGGATTATCGGGAAACCTTCGAGAATGTTGCACAGAGGGCGCGGGGTTAAGAAATGACCCAAAAAGCTATTTACCGGCATAAAAATACGGGAGATTTATTTGCGATTGAGACCGACGAGGATGGGAATGTTCTTTCGACCAGTGGGCCGCTGCTTGTAAAGGACCTGAATCCGGAAGAGCTTGATTATGATAATTACTGGGACGAGGATATTAAGGTACATTTAAGTGAATTTGTGCTGTTATCGAAAGCCGAATACGAAGAGCTGCTTAAAAGAACCGGCTTCTTTATTCAGGAATCACAACGTTCAGTCTTTGATGAGGTGAACAGACGAAAAAAGCCTCATAAAAAGAAAAAATAGAATTGCACAAACCACACCGTCTGGCCAATAAACTAAAATCCTCATAGCTTGACTATACAGGCCTTCGGACGCGTATCTCGTCGCTCGTCGTTCGTATCTCGTACAAAGAAAAAGCCCTATCCGAAGATAGGGCTTTTGAATCAAGTACAGTTAAGCCTTGCAGCCCCCGACCCCCGACAGAAAAGCAAGTGAGCTAAAATCGAGGGTAAACTAAGGAAAGCAAGTGAGCACACATTCCCCTGCTGCAAGTCAGGGGGGTGGTTCCCGGGGATAAACTCATTGGGTAAACTCAGAAAAAAATGCCTGACAGCGGCCCGGCTGGATTTGCTTGTTGGATTCTTATTTTAAGTCTAAATATTTGGCCGCTTTTAATCTATGGCCAAGCATGTCCACTAATATTCCTGATTGCTCCAATGGGATATAGCCTATTAACGGTTCATATGCACCATCCGAGGCATTCATTTCCAAAAAAGCTATTTCACTAAAAATCTTTTGAAATCCTTCGACTTGTATAGATACCGGACCACAAATTTCTACTTCTTTAATGTTTTGATCCGCAAACTCTACTTTCGCTATCCGTGTTTCAGCCAAATTACCTAAATCCTTTTTCCAATTCTTTGGTAATGTTAGCATACTAGCGCCTGTATCGACTAATGCGTCAAATGTTCGAGACTTAGTTTTATCAATAGGATTGGTTACCGTTACTTTTGCAACAATTCTTCCCATAACATTCACCTCTTTTTTGGTTCAAATTATAGTGTATTATATGATATTTTTAATTCATTTTCAACTAAATCTAACTATTCTTTTCAGAACAGCGGCAAAGTCAACAAAAAAGCCCTGTCCGAAGACAGGGCTTTAATATCAAGTACAGTTAAGCCTTGCA
>CAYQKF010000088.1:0-20444 GCA_964417935.1 uncultured Pirellulales bacterium | reverse complement strand
GCTATACAAAAAATTCCGCTATTTTATTCTTGACTCTCTATAGCTGGTCTTTCAAGAGTTGTTTCTATGAATAGTAATCAGAGTGAGGTTGGGCTGGAAGCAGACGGCTTCTTCCTCCGTCTGGGACATGCTCGTTCGAAGCTCCGTTCTGCTGCGTTTCTTGCAGGGCCTGGCGCACTCTCTCGGCATAGTTGCGTAACGCCGAAGCATCGGTCATAGATGGTCTGCCATTGACCGAGACCAGATGTCTTGCAAACGGACTATAGGGCATTTCAGGTAGTGTCTCCCAGTCAGGGAGATGTTCCCTTGTAGCCCGGACATCTCCGGGACGCCATTTTTTAAGTGCATGGTTGCTGGAAATATTTGCAATCCAGATAATAAATACAGCCGCCGCCGCGGAAGCTACGAGGCGCCTTAAGGGAATCTGCCATGGCATTTCCTCTGAGGTTTGGTTCCACTCCTTTCTTGCTTCAGTGGTGATTCGCTCTTTGAGCAAAGGCGATGGTTCCGGTATGTGTGCTCTTCTCAAGAGATGTTCGAGCTTATCGTTCTCTAAATCTTTTTCTTTCATTATGTAAGATTCCCCAACAAGTTTCGCAGCTTCTCCATGCCGTAACGGTATCGGCTCGCTACAGTGTTTTGAGACAGTCCCAAAAGCCCGGAGATTTCCAAAAACGTTTTTTGCCTATATATCTTAAGAACAATCACTTCTCGCTGTGAGTGCGGTAAATGAGCTAAGGCAACTTGCAACTGTTCAGCCAAGTCGCTCAGTTCCTGGTTGTTTTCCGTTACCATTAGCCAGGATTCAGTTCTAACCTTAGCTATCTGCTCTCTTTTACGGCTACTAATCAGTCTGGAGGCTTCATTTCGAGCGATTCGATATACATAGGCATCCAGGCAGCGTGCCCTGGCCAATCTATGACGCTTGCGAGCAATCCTGACAAAGACCGTCTGGAGCACATCTTCGGCATCGTGCCTCGAACAGAGCATGGCCTGGAGAAACGTGAGCAGATCGTTTGCATAACGATCCCACATTAATTCCACTGCCGCCGGACTATTCCGTCCCAGAGCTGGTCGTAGCATATTATCAGGCTGATTCTCGTCCAAAATGTTGTCCTGTATTCGATTCATTAGTAAAGACCGTCTGACGTTGCTGTTTTGTCTATTAATTAAAATTTTCTTTGTAAATTGTCCGCATACCGTACAAAAACTCGTTTGGCAACACCAGAACAAATAGTTAGATATCGGCTTTTCTACATTTTATGGAATTGAGGTTAAATTAGTATTGACAAACATTTATGACAGTTGGCCGGAGAATCGGATAAGTGCCAAAACAACCCCTGATTAGGGGAAAAAGCACACTTTGCCAGAACAGTATGAATCGGCCTTGGCTCTGAGTGACGCTCGTCTGGTTGTGCCGGGAGGGGGGATTTATGCCACCGGGGGTCTCGAACGCAACGAGCCATCCCCAAGCTTGTGCCCGCGAAAGCGGGTACTGCGCTTAAGGCTGCCACCCATCGCAACTCAAAAGCAACCAGAATCTGTGAGAATTTAATAACTACGTTACAAACACCAACTTACATAACGATAAAAACGGTTAGAAAGAAGCACTTCTGAAAAATATTTATAATTTCCCCTTGACTATATGGTCAAATGGCCATATATTGTAATAAGGTTATTTGAAAAGGCGATTATGGAACCGCTAACAGACAAACAGCAAAGAGTATTCAAGTTTATCGAGAGACGGCTGCAAGATAATAAGCCGCCAAGTCAAAGGGAAGTGGCCGAGAACTTTGGCCTTGCTCAAAATGCAGCTTATCAGCTTATCAATTATCTTAAGAAAAAGGGATATTTGGTGGATTTAGCCGGCCATCGGGGACTTAGACTATCGAAGGAATATCTCGAAAAGAAAAGGCAAACCGACGGCATTCCAGTTGTAGGCAGAGTGGCAGCAGGAGAGCCGATATTAGCCCAAGAAAATATCGAAGGATACGTAGAGTTGAAGGAGCTCTTTGGATCATCAATAGATACGTTTATACTGAAAGTCGTTGGTGACAGTATGGTTGATGAAGGTATTATGGATGGTGATTACGTAGTGGTGCAGCCCGGACAAAAAATTGCAAACGGCCAAATCGGCGTGGTTTTGCTGGATGATGAAGCTACCGTTAAAAGAATACATTTGGTTCCCGCGAAGCGGGGTCCCTTCCAGCGGGGCCGGATAGCCCTTGAACCGGCAAACAAAGCAGCAGGATATAAGACTAAATACATAAGACGGGGCGATAACAATGTTCGTATAATTGGTAAGGTAACAGGCTGTTTCAGAATGCTGTAAAATAGGGGCGAAAATGGCTGATCGAGTTTATATAGGCATAGCAGGCTGGTCCTATCCGGACTGGAAGGGAATCGTCTATACAACCTCAAAGGTTGACCAGCTTGAGTATATAAGTAAATTTGTGGACTGTTTGGAGATTAACAGTACTTTTTACCGACCGCCGTTTGAGAAAACTACAAAATCATGGCTGGAGAAAACTTCAAAGCGCCCGGATTTTTTCTTCACCGCCAAGCTGCACCGAAGCTTCACACACGAAGGCAAGATCGATGCGGAAATCATAAGGCATTTTCATAAAGGCTTTGAACCTTTTCTCGAAGCGGGCAAGCTCAAGCATCTGCTGATTCAATTCAGATATGACTTTGATGATACTAACCGGAATCGACAGCACTTAACCAAGATAGTAAGAAGTTTTTCTGATGCGTTTAACTTGGCGGTAGAGGTAAGGCACAAATCATGGCAAATGCCGAATGCCCTGGATTTCCTGGAGCAGCTTGGAGTTACAGTCTGCAACCTTGATTATCCGACTACCTGGAACTCGTTTGATATGCAGCAATGCACCGTAGGCAGAAATGGTTATTTCAGGATGCACGGCAGGAATGTAGAAAAGTGGTTCAGCAAGGCAGGTCGGGATGAAACCTACAACTACTATTACAATGAAGATGAGCTTACTCAAATAAAACAGAGGGTCGGTGAATTGTCCAAAGCGTTTGAAACACTCACTGTTATTGCTAACAATCATTATCGAGGTGCTGAGCTTGCCAATGCACTGGAGCTAAAGGCCCTAATCACCGGCCAAAAACAACCTGTTCCCGAAGGACTTCTTCGGACTTACCCAAATCTGGCAAGCATCGCCTTAAATAAGCAGCTTTTTTAATATGATGAGTGTAATCAGGATATGAAGACCAAAGAGGAAGTAATTTATATGCCGGATTTGTCGACAAAGTATCGACAGTCTTTGTTTGAAGCGGTGGTGCCGGCAGGATTCCCATCACCGGCTGCTGACTATGAAGAGGACAAGCTCGACCTGAATAAACACCTAATCAGAAACCCCGTAGCAACATTCTTTGTGAGAGTAACAGGCGATTCTATGGTTGGAGCGGGCATACATCACGGAGACCTTCTTGTTGTTGACCGTTCCCTTGAGCCAAAAGATAAAAACGTGGTTATTGCTGTTGTAGAAGGTGAACTTACTGTTAAAAGAATCAGAATGGGGAAAAAGAAAATAGCTTTAGAGCCGGAAAACGAAAACTACTCTGTCCAGCAAATCACCGAAGATACTGACTTTCAGGTCTGGGGGGTGGTAACCAATGTGATACACGCATTATGAAAGAGATATTTGCACTTGTAGATTGTAATAACTTCTATGCCTCCTGTGAGCGGGTATTTAGCCCGAAACTGCAAGGCAGGCCGATAGTTGTATTGTCAAACAACGACGGCTGTATTGTGGCCCGCTCAAATGAAGCAAAGGCTTTGGGTATAGGTATGGGGGTTCCGGCCTTTGAAGTTGAGAGTATTATAAGAAAAAATGATGTTGAGGTCTTTTCTTCAAACTACGCCCTTTATGCCGATATGTCCAGTCGTGTTATGGAAACTCTATCGGCCTTTACGCCTGATATAGAGGTATATTCAATTGACGAAGCATTTCTGAACCTTGCTGGTTTTAACTGCCATTTGACGGATTATGGCCGAAAGATATGGAGAACTGTCAAACAGTGGACTGGCATACCGGTAACTGTAGGTATAGCCCGAACGAAAACTCTGGCAAAGATAGCCAATAGGGTCGCTAAAAAATCTGCTAAAGCAAACGGAGTATTGGACCTGACCGATTCTGCTTATCTGAACAAGGTTCTGACTGAAACGCCGGTAGAAAAAGTATGGACAGTAGGAATCCAAACAGCTCTGAAATTAAAAGGCGCAGGAATCAAAACTGCCCTTGGGCTTCGAGATATGGATATTGGCTGGGTTAGACAGAAATTCGGAGTGGTAGGGGTAAGGACTGTTTATGAGTTACGTGGTATTAGCTGTTATCCGTTAGAGCAAAATCCGCCTGTAAAAAAATCGATTGCGGTCTCACGTATGTTTGGAAAGCCGGTAGAATCTGCTGAAGAGTTAAAAGAAGCCATTGCAAGTTATGCATCAAGGGCAGGGCAGAAGTTAAGAGGATTGGGTTTAGCTGCCGGTGTAATGACGGTTTATGTTACAACCAGCCGTTTTATCGAGAATAGATATTTCAATTCTCATACTGTTGAGTTCTCTGCTGCTACCAACGATACGATAGAGTTGATTCGCAATGCATGCCGATGTATCGACAGGCTATATCGTAAAGGCTGTGCGTTCAAGAAATGCGGGATTATATTCAACGCTCTTGTACCCGAAGACCAGATTCAAGAGGGCCTGTTCGATAACGTTGACAGATTAAAATCTCAGCGGCTGATGCAGGTGATAGATATCATAAACACCAGGTTAAACAGCCCATTGCAGTGGGCGGCGGAAGGTTTAGCCCAATCGTGGAAGGTTAGATTCAAAAGACGTTCTAATCGATATACAACCCGTTGGGATGAACTTCCAGAAGTGGCTTAGGGGGATGGGTAAGACTTCCGGAAGCTGCGAAATTTCGACCGTGTGGCTAACGCTGGTATTGCGTCAAGCTTGAATGTGTAACTCGTCTTCCTGCACCTGCTTTCGCAGGTGTAAGTCTCCACGGAAGTGGGGAGCAGGAATCCACAAACTTCAGTGCACCATCGAAAAATCCGCCTCCTCCATTGAGGTCAAATATGTGTCATTACCCGGCTCAGCAGTCTATGGTGCTGGATGGAATGTTTCTGCTTGTGAGGTCAGCGGAAAAGCAGATAGACCATGCCGAAGTTGAAGTTGTTGCTTGGCCACGTTCGTCAGTTTACGGTGTTCTGCTGCAATGTTAACCTCACTTGGATCATGACATCCTACAAGTGTGACAGCTAAGAATATCCCTATTATGAGTGTCAACAATCTTCGCATTATCGAATTATCATAACTTTTCATCATTCTTCCCCTATCTCAAACACTGTGATTTCTATAGATTTCTTATTTACATTGGAAAAAAGCTGTAGGCAAGAAAGCTTTGCTTATACAAAGCTGCACTGATCGCCCCAGTTAAACCATTTATATATTATTATATCCGCTTGCTCAGAAAAGTCAAGAGAAAAGTACTCAAACTTAGGGGTTTATTGAGCTCAAGCGAACCAGCAAAAATTTGTCGTTGTCAGACAAAAGATTCCTTTGCTACTCTGCGAAGTAGCTCGCTACGTAGCACGAACGAGACGATATTAGCTTACATCTTTGATGCGTACCTGCAAAGCTTTTATCATCTATTTATGGGACATTTCGTCAAAGAAGCCTTTAACCTTCTAAGATGGCCAAAATAAGTAAGATATTGGAGGTTATATAGGGCCCAAAGTACAGCGTTGTGTTCACTCTGGCTGGAAGAACCTCGTGGAGCAGCCAGAAAGCTTGAATCTTCGAGGCAGACTTGATATTCTATTGAAAATGAGGCTCAGCAGCGTAGCTGGGCAACCATATATGAGAAATCTCAGTTCATATATATTCCTGAACCTCTTGGATTGAAGGATAACACTAACAGGAAGGACAAGACCATGTTTACCATAAAACACTCCCGTATTGTGCTTGTTGGAATAACACTATTGCTTGTGGCTTTAAGTTTTGTCGCCGGAGCCAAAGAGAAGGTCATTCTCGATAGCGATATGGTCGTCTTGTATGACGATGGTGTGGCGATGATGATGCTCGCAAGCCATCCAAATATCGAGCTGCTCGGCGTGACGATAGTCCCCGGAAACACCTGGGTTTCAGAGGGGACAGCTTATGCTCTTCGTCAGCTTGAGGTGCTAAATCGCACGGATGTTCCGGTAGCCTTGGGAATACGTTATCCACTTCGAGCAGGGCGATATGAGACCCTAAAAGTTGAGCGTAAGATGTTTGGTTATAGCTCAAGCTATATCGGCTGTTTCAGCAGGCCTGAACCCCCGTCATATCTTGACGTATATCGCGCCGAGTTTGGAAGCGACCCAACAATAAAGCCTGTGGATAAGCACGCAGTGAACTTTCTAATTGATACTATCAAAGCCAATCCCGGAGAAGTTACCGTTATGCCAATAGGTCCATGTACGAACCTGGCAATCGCCATAAGAATGGCTCCAGAGATTATTCCCCTCATAAAAAGGGTTGTGTACATGGGTGGAGCGTTTGATACTCCGGGCAATACCACCCCGTCAGCCGAATTCAATTGGTGGTTTGACCCGGAGGCAGCCAAAATGGCTATTCGGGCTCGGTTTGCCGAGCAGCTCATTGTAGGATTAGATGTCTATGAAAAATATCGTTTCAACAAGAAGCTCTTTGAGCGCATTACGGCCGTAGAGACACCAATTGCGAAGATGTTTAAGGAAAAGTACGGGCCAAGCTTTGAAAAGAATGCTGACTATACTCGATTGGTTTGGGATACCATCGCCGCCGCGGTTGTCATTGACCCGGAGTTGATTGTTGAAGAAGAAACTCGGTGGGTGGATGTCAATTCAGATTATAACCTGGACTACGGTCGAAGCCTCGGCTATCGCAAACAAGGACCCGCTGGTACTCAAAAGGCCCGCATCCTCTTGACCATTGATGAGGAGCGCTTCTGGAATCTGATGATAGAACTGCTCACAAAATAACCTTACCATACTGAGCAGCGAGCAATATACTGGCATCTTTAATTTAGATTTGTTATCTTATTAGAAAATTGAACTTTGCCACGTTTTTCAAGTGTCTTGAAATGAGGAGTACCGGGTGTACAAGTACGTTTCTTTATTTGCCCTTTACGTTGTGATTCTTTTTAATCCCGGAGCCGTACAGGCTGATGATTGGCCTACCTTTATGCACGACAACCACAGAAGTGGTGTTACTTCTGAGCAGATGGAGCTGCCCTTGAGTGAATCCTGGGTGTTCAAGCCGGCACATCGGCCACAGCCTGCATGGCCGCTGCCGGCAAAGCAGGACTTCTGGCATCGGCACTACAATCTGAGGGCAACAGTAACTTATGACCGGGCATTCCACGTCGTTAGCACCGGCGATATGGTATTCTTTGCCTCATCGGCAGATGATAAAGTCTATGCGCTGGACGCGCAGACCGGGCGGGAACGCTGGACGTTTTTCACGGAAGCTCCTGTCCGGCTGGCACCTTCTATCTCGGGCAACAAAGTGTACGTCGGTTCTGACGATGGATATGTCTATTGCCTCTCGCGCGATAATGGGTTGCTGATATGGAAGTATAGGGCATCTGACGCCGAGCGTAAGATTCCGGGCAATGGGCGAATAATATCGACCTGGCCGGTACGAACAGGTATATTGATAGATGAGGGAAATCTGTATAGTGCCGCCGGCCTATTCCCTAATCAGGGAACGTTCTTATTCGAGCTCAGTGCTGAGAATGGGTCGGTAAAATGGAAGCAGAAAGTGGATGTGTCACCGCAGGGTTATATGTTAGCCTCTGATGAGCAGTTGTATGTCCCGACAGGACGAACAAATCCAGCGATTTTTGCACGTGCAGATGGTAATTTACTTGGACAGTTACCCAGTGCCGGCGGAACCTTCGCGCTGTTGGCGGAGAACGTTCTGGTAACCGGCCCCGGCCGCGGCCCAAAAGAACTTAATGCCCTCGAGGTTGACACGCAGTACAAAATCGCGACGTTCGATGGTTTGAGGATGTTGGTGAACGGCCCAACGGCATACATGTTAGCCGAGAAGAAACTCTCAGCCTTTAATCGGGGTCTCTATCTCGAGTTGTCGAGGAAACGAAATAATTTGACCGAGTGGTATAAAAAGCTCAAAGAACAACTCAAGAAGATGGACAAAAATACAGCCGAAGCAGAGCAATTGAGCAAGGAATTACGCAATATCACGATACAAATCAACGAGCTGTCGAAGAAAATGAAAGACTGTTACCTGTGGACGGTTGAGTGTGAATATCCGCATTCGATGATTATGGCTGGCGATGTTCTTTTCCTTGGGGGAGAGAACAAAATAGCCGCTTTTAAAGCAGAGAACGGCAAAGTCGTTTGGACTGCTCCTGTTGATGGCAAAGCGTTCGGCTTGAGCATAGCCAATGGTGGCCTTTATGTCAGTACAGACAAGGGCCAAATACACTGTTTTAGAAACAATGCAAAAGAAGGTACGAAAGTTATAACAGCTAAAACCCAGGCCAATCATTATCCGAGTGATTATCTGACGGAACTATATGCCGAAGCTGCAAAGCTTATAGCCGAACGAACCGGAGTTACAAAAGGATACTGCCTTGTACTTGATAGTGGCTGGGGAAGGTTGGCATGCGAGCTTGCACGCAGAACTGACCTGAAAATAGTCGGTGTTGAAAAAGACTTAAGCCAGGTAACCGCCGCACGCGATGCTATCGACAAAGCTGGACTATATGGCAGAATTGCTGTTCATCATAAGGAAAACCTGCCCTATACAAAATACTTCGCGAATCTGGTCATTTCAGACCAAACACTTCGGACAGGCAAACTCCCTTCCTCAGCGGACAAGGTTTTTAGAATGCTCAGGCCTTATGGAGGGATAGTCGCTTTGGCTCTGCCGAGTAACAAGTTCGACCTGAAAAAGTTGAAAAAGTGGGGGCAACCATTACTTGCCGACTGGAAGGTGCACAATACAGGCGAAATTGTCTTGGCGTGGGCCGAACGCAAAGAGTTAGAAGGCGCAGGTGAATGGACACACACTTACGCAGAGCCTGGCAATACTACGTGCAGCCAGGACACAATCATCAAGGGGGATATGGCAGTCCAGTGGTTCGGTCGGCCCGGGCCAAGATATATGATTGACCGCCACCACCGAAATGTGCCGCCACTTTTTAAGGATGGGCGTCTTTTTGTGCCGGGCGATTGTGTCGTTTTTGCTATAGACGCCTATAACGGAACAATCGAGTGGAAAATCGATGTCCCCAATTCACGTCGGCTCGGGGCATTTCTGGATTGCGGCAGTATGGCTGTGGATGGCCAATTCCTGTATGTGGCCGCGGAGGATAAGTGCTACGGCTTCGATGTTTGGACCGGCCGACGCCGTATTACGTATAAAATGCCTCAACTAATCAGCTCCGAGCCGCGCGAGTGGGGCTATGTTGCATATTCAGGTGATGTACTTTTCGGAAGCGGTCGAAGACAGGGGGCTTCTTATACTGAGACCAGCTATGAAGCAGACGATGCGCTGTGGCACAGAAATATGAAGTTAGTGGTAAGTGATTATCTGTTCGCAGTGCAGAAGGGAAGACGCCGAGAGCTTTGGAAATACAAGGGAGGGCTTATATTGAACACTACTATTACCATCGGTGGTGGACGAATATACTTCCTCGAAACTAATAGTCCAAAGGCCTTGGCTGACAAACTTGGGCGGATGCCCGTGAAGACATTATTTGACGGTGGTGACCACTATCTGGTCGCTCTTGATGCCCGAACCGGTCAATTCGTCTTCAAAGAAAAAATCGATGTCAGGAATTTTGAAGAACCCGTGTATATTAACTACGCCAAAGATATAATTCTTTTAAGCGGCTCCAGACTCCTCGAAGGTTCCGTTCATTATTATTATGACGCTTTTGACGCGCGTTCCGGCAAAATTCTCTGGCAAGCAAACCATAAAACCGAACTCAATATAGATGGTGCTCACGGTGAGTACAATCGTCACCCGACGATTATCGAAGACACAGTTTATGCCTGGCCTTACACGTACAACCTGAACACCGGCAGAAAAATCGAAGGATGGAAATTTGACCGCCGTGGGCATGGCTGCGGGGGCGTCTCAGCTTCTGCCCAGTGTTTGTTCTGGCGGGGCGGCAACCCCTGGATGTATGACCTGGGGCCAAATGGAGGACCACATCAACTCAACAAAGTTTCACGACCAGGCTGTTGGATCAACATTATTCCCGCTGGTGGGCTTGTTCTTATTCCCGAAAGCAGCTCAGGTTGTACATGCGCCTTTGCCTTACAAACATCTGTGGCCTTCGTTCCTAAATAGACTCTTGAAGCGAAAATTTAAACTTACTCAAACTGACCGATTTGAATTGAATACCAACTATGACTATTCGTTCGCGTTGCTCAGCATGATAGTAAAAAACCCGTCAGTTTGAGAAACTTAACAAGTTCTCTAACTCTTTGAACTCTATCGTATCTCGAATAAGGCAAAAGTATGAATTCAAAACAACGGATAGCAGCAGCGATGGATCATAAGAAGCCGGACCGAGTTCCGGTAATGTGCCAGCTTGCTCTCGGGCACTACTTCTTAAACTGCCATCAAAGACCTTCGGAGATTTGGTTCAACAGTGAGACTTTTGCCAGGGTTTTGGTTGAATTACAGCAAAAATATAACTTCGACGGTATTTTGGTGAACATCCCCGGCAGACCGCCCGACTGGAAAAACAATCTTAAGTCATATAAGAGAATTGACAATAATGAGCATCTTCGTTGGAAATCAGGATTAGAAACTGTTTTTCCTCCGGATGATAATCCGCAGACATATCAGCCGGGGCAAATGCTTCTGGAGCGGGCGAACTTTAGTACGGTTGACATTGATGACCCCGCTACATACAGGTTGCCTGGTTATGTGTGGAACACCTGGCACGCGCCTGAACTCTGGGATATTGACCCCCAGGCCAACCTTTCTGATCCAACAGCTTATCCTATATGGTTCACAAGCACGCTTCAGAAAGTTCAGCAGCTTGCACCGGATGTTTCAATACACGCAGAAGTATTCTCACCTTTTACCCATCTTTTGGAGTTGTTTGGGTACGAACAGGCCCTTCTTGCTCTTCTCGATGCTCCTCCCAAGTGCCATCAGGTGCTTGCTGTTTTTACACGGATGGTGCTTGCACAAGTTGAATTATACGCCGGCTGTCAACCTGATGCTATCCTTGTAAGTTCAGCTTTTGCCGGCGCAGGCTTCATCAGCCGTCAAATGTATAAAGAATTTGTAGTACCTTATGAAGAACAGGTTTTTCGAGCGATACATAGGTTTGGTATTAAGTCATACGTTCATACCTGCGGTGCAATCGGCGACCGGTTGGACCTTATGAGCCAGACCGCCGTTGATGGAATTGACACATTAGACCCCCCACCGCTCGGTACTGTACATTTAGAAGATGCAAAATCAAAGTATGGCAGGCGATTCTTCTTCAAGGGGAACCTGGACGCCGTCAACGAGATGCTGAATGCTGATGACCAGACTTTCGAGCAGGCTGTGAAGGAAAGAATCAGAATCGGCAAACCAGGCAGCGGATACATACTTTCTTCGGCCTGCAGTGTAGCTCCCCACGTCAAGCCCGAGAGGCTCAAAAGACTGGCAGTCTTAGCAACACAACTCGGCAAATATCGATAGTAGAAAGACCTCCCTCAGCTATCCCTGCGTCTGGCCAATAAAATAGTTCCGATGGTATGAGCACCTTGCACTGGATTATAAACCATTATGAGACGCTGCGGCAGAAGTGCAGATAGTGCGTGCCAATTCCACGTGTAAACCACACAATATCGAAGTCGCCAGATGTGCACCTGGCGGGTTCTACCTCTGGCCAAGATCAAGCTATACCTCGCACTGCGAGGTATAGCACATTGTATTATATATTCGCTATGTCTCAATACAAGGTACCTTGTAATGCTACTTGGTGCCCAAACTGTTACAATAATTGTGGGACCTTTTCCATACCCTAATTTACCGTGCCTCGTCGTTCGATAGAGCCTGCCCTGAATTGGCGGTAGCCCTGAATTAGCCGAAGCCCTGAGCAAAGCCGAAGGGGCAGCCGAAGGGGTCTGCCTTCAACTCCCAGCCGAAATATCAAGCTATACCTCGCACTGCGAGGTATAGCACATTGTATTATATATTCGCTATGTCTCAATACAAGGTACCTTGTAATGCTACTTGGTGCCCAAACTGTTACAATAATTGTGGGACCTTTTCCATACCCTAATTTACCGTGCCTCGTCGTTCGATAGAGCCTGCCCTGAATTGGCGGTAGCCCTGAATTAGCCGAAGCCCTGAGCAAAGCCGAAGGGGCAGCCGAAGGGGTCTGCCTTCAACTCCCAGCCGAAATATCAAGCTATACCTCGCACTGCGAGGTATAGCACATTGTATTATATATTCGCTATGTCTCAATACAAGGTACCTTGTAATGCTACTTGGTGCCCAAACTGTTACAATAATTGTGGGACCTTTTCCATACCCTAATTTACCGTGCCTCGTCGTTCGATAGAGCCTGCCCTGAATTGGCGGTAGCCCTGAATTAGCCGAAGCCCTGAGCAAAGCCGAAGGGGCAGCCGAAGGGGTCTGCCTTCAACTCCCAGCCGAAATATCAAGCTATACCTCGCACTGCAAGGTATAATATATTATGCTCTCATCTGCCATCCGTCTTCCGTCTCCCCACTCACCTTTCACCATCTTGCGCGTATCGAGCATCGAGACATCATTCACCATTCACCACTAACCAATTGTAACGAATTTCGATAGGGAGTGTCCCAGAATCGGTGGCAACACTGCTCACTTCTTGGCTTTGGTTTACATATTTGGTCATTAAAAATGCGATTGCATTTTCTGGTCTTTTGGTCGTGGGATTTTACTAAGGTTATCATCCTCAAAATCATGTGTTATTTTTCAAAGCTCCACATCTCTGTGGTCATCTCTTTGGCGGCCATCCACTCGACATGCCAGTCGAGAAACAAACAATTGCAGCCTTTTTTATGTCGAGCCCTTGCGACCCGTCTGCCTCTGGTTATGTCCTGACTATCAGAACTGGGCAGATGGTTCGGATGGAAGACGTCGCATCGAGTTACATCCCGGTCGGTTGCATTTCTGAGTATGGTCCGCCAGGGCCCGTCCTCGTTGTCGGCAAGGTAGATTGTAGCGGCAGGGCGGTGACAGTCGGTCAGCTTGGTCGGCACGCTTTGCATGCGCCAGCCATTGTTACTTTCACCACCCCAGCCGTTGACTACATAGCAAACCGTTTGTTCTTTGTCAGGATAGCTGGGACAGCGAAATATCTCGACGTTACGGTAATCATCGTCGATGGGCTTCTGTGCCAAAAAAGGCATGAAAAGCTGGAACCAAGGCTTTATTATTCCTCCCCATTCCGCCGAGCGTGGGATGTACAAACCGTAATTATCCGCATAAAAGTTGGCCGCCAAGCCGATTTGGCGCAAATTATTTCTGCACACAATATCCCTGCCCTGTTCACGGGCCTTTCGCAGTACCGGGGACAATATCGCCATCAACAACGCAATAATGGCGATCACCACCAACAATTCTATCAACGTGAATCCTCGTCGTTTGTGCATGTAATACTCCAATTTCTTCATGAATGGAGCTAAGAACCAAAAAACATTATACGTTTTTCAAGGTCAGAAATCAAAGAAAGTTTCACGGTTCTCGACATGTGTTTTGAAGTTTCTTCATCACCCGTTTCACTCCGATAAGTGCCACTGTTGATACCAATTGTAACGTTTTTTCCGAATGTAACGATTTTTTCGCTATTCTACCACCGAGCCAACCAGCTCAAGATTCGCGTGCTGCACAAAAACGTTACAAAGAGCATTCTCAGCGGATTTAAGGGGCGATTCCTGAATGTACCCCTCACAAGACGAGTTCGTCGCTTAAATGGCCTGTGATACGCTTTAAGTTGAAAGCTGATGTGTGTTCTGTGAGAATCTACGGGCTGGTCGAGTTAATTCTCTCAAGCAAGAAAAAAAGGAATGCAAGAGCAATGCCCATCGTAGCGCTAAAGAAGCACAGTCCCATTACGTAAAGAACCGGCCTTATTCTCTTTGGCGATTCTCTCATACCTCTAACCCCCTTCATGAAAAACTCTATCTTCTAACAGCTCACGAATCGCTGTCTTTTCCCCCAACCCTGACATACAGCCCCATCAACGGAGTTGTTGTTACGGTCCGGTCTTCGCCGGGTTGGGCACTACCTTGACCATTTTCTGTTCTGAGAAAAGTTCGACAAATGGGGAAACACCTATCCTCCCCGCCCTCTTCCAATATACCCATTTATATCAAATTATCGCAAGGATGTCAAGCAAAAAACAGGACAAAAAGTAACCGGGCCAGATGGGTGGTGTAATTCTTTGCTGCTGTCCAAACGTCAGGAGGGCTAAGAAAACCTGTTTTCAACGCAGAAATTCGTTTTATGCGTTCGCAAATCAGTTATGTACTACTGTGGTTATGATACCCCTCAAGACGAGTTCGCCGTTTAAATTGCCTTTGAGGCAATTTAAATTGAAGGCTGATGGGCGTTATCTGAGAATCCACAAATAGACTTAAATGCCTTTTCTTCTCACTATCACCTCGCCCGAGCCGAGCAACAAACAATCAGTCTTTGTATGGCTTACAGACCTTCTGCCTGTGTTTATTGCTCCCTCTTCTTCCATTCTCCGCAATAACCGTTCTCGTGGACTTCAGGAATGCGGTATAAAGTTGCTATTTTTCCCTGTTCATCCACCACGCAAGCTTGTGGTGGGTAACGGTGGCAATAACCTTTTGAGCCGCTCTTAGCAAAAAATTTGCAGTCTTTACATTGGTTTTTTGGATTATCCATTTCTTACCTCATTTTCTCAGTATAATTCGGAGAAGATAACAACATAAATTGCTTCAAATGTAATTTTGACACAATTGTACACTTTCCTCAGTTTTTTTCAAAAAATATCTTTCAATTGTCTGGTTGTTGACGATACACATTGCACACACAAGGGCATTGTTGATGTGATGGTATAGGGGAGTGACATTTTTATCCTGAGAAACAACCGGATATTTATACATGAATTGATAATTGCTGAAAAGAACTTTAAAAAATCATTTTTTCTGAAGACTTTTTATCTTCTCACAATGCTTTTTCCAATTTCTTGTTTTTCCGACCGAGCAGGGACTGACCGGTTCATATTCTGCAACATAGTTTTTGTTTAGTATTACTGCTATTTCTGAGGCCGATATATCCGAGGGACAAGACCTCAAGAGTTCGCCGACCTGCCTATTCAGTACCCCCTCAGGGCGTTTCTTTACTGTTTCTGCCTGCTTTTGAGTTGCTAAACGTTCCCTTGTCAGTTTCACTATATGTTGAAGACGTTCTACTGTTGGTGTCACTGTTGTGTCGAAAAAATTAACACACCAAAACCCAAGGTCATGACTATTTTCTACCCTGTCCTTTTCCCTTTCAACTTTTTGCATAAATTTGACGGAGCGAAAAAAGTTATTCCATATCTCCTTAAGCGACCCAGCGATATTGGGCATATATAAGCAGAACGTACCTACAATATCATCAAAGCGCATTTTGTGTACTTTATCCTTGAACAATCCCATAATGAAAAAATCTGAGAACCAATCAGAAATCCACTTTTTACGGAAAGCCATGGTAGTTTGCTCAAATCTCCTCCGTTGTTGCTCAACCCACTCCTCCATATTACTTGCAATCTGCTCTAATGATTCGACTGTACGGGCTAATTCATCATGTTTGATTTCGGCCTTTTCCATATCTTCTGCAATCCCACGTATCATGATCCGTCGGCTACTAAAAGCTCAATAGCAACGGTCCCTACAGCTATAATATAGCCAGCATAATAATAAGCTCAGTCTGATTCACACTCATAACTTCTAATTAAAATCTAATAAATGAACTGAAAAATGCAAAGCAACGGTGTTTTTAGAGATGTATGGAGTACCCCGATAAAAAGCCTTGAAGAACTATCTTGCGTGCAATCACCCCATAGCGCTCCCTAAAATTCCCTTTTTCACTTAAAAAGTGCGTATAAATCCCCTCTTTTGAGTGAGTCAAAAAAACGCTTGAATTGCCCTTTTTATCGGCTGAAGAAACCTTGTTTTAAGGTTAGAGCATCTTTTTTACTACAACCTTTGCTGGTTTACTATAGACTTGCGACCTTTTTTTAGACGTCCGAAAATTTATCTTTTAGCCAAAGCTATTTTTTGCAGTTACCGAAACTCATTTTTTGCCCCCAATGCCCTTTTCCATATCAATTATCAGCAAATCTGGTGTACGCCCACTCTAACGGATTTTCATATAACTGTACTAAATTCTGGGATTAAGGTATAAAAAGTAGGATTCTTTGCCGATGTAAATAGAAGATTAATAAGCAAAGAGGCTTAAAATGGTCAAATACATTGTTTCATTGGTCAACTAAGCGACCTTATCGACTACTTGAAGAAAGACTGTGTAATGATTATCAACATCTAAAAGGCAAAAGATGAGGTGAAAAATGGCAGACTGGAAAAAAGAATTAGCCGATCTGTTTGAACAACAATACAAAGAAGAACAGAATCAAAAGGTAAAAGCAGATGTTGCTGTAAAGAAAGCAAAAAAGGAAGAAGCTAATGAATTTCTGTGTACCGTAGTTGATTCGGCATTACAGGATTTGGCAATAGAACTCTACAAACATGAAAGAAAAGCTTATAATTTCGGAGGAAGTGAATTTTCCAGGGAGCTAGAGGTTCGCTTTCAAGACAGAATAGAATTTCGATACATTATCAACGTACATGTTGGAACTACTATGACTACAGTGCATGCCAGCTATTTGGCAAGATATCAAAACGGCCACGAAGAACGAGGTGGGCGGATTATCATGAAGGACAACACACAAGCCGATATAGAAGAAATTACCAAAGATGACATCATCAAAGATTTCATAAAACAATATATAGGACGGGTAAGGGGGTACTGAATAAGCAAGTCGGTACACTCTTGAGGTCTTCTCCCTCGGATATATCGGCTTTGGAAATAGCAAGAATACTAAACAAAAATATATTGGGGTATATAAACTAATCAGTCCCTGCGTAGTCGGAAAAACAGAACAGTGGAAAAAGCATCGTGAGAAGAAAAAGAGTCGTAGGAAAAAATGATTTTATAAAAATATTGTAATCATTACACTACGATTATCCTGGCAATATTCGTGAGCTTGAGAATATTATTGAGCATTGTTTTGTCCTGTGTGAAGGTGAGATTATAGAAGCCAAACACCTGCCCGCGTCGTTTCGCCCAGATTTGAAGACGGACAAAATAGAAAGCAGCCAGCCTGCAACTATTAAGCAAATGGAGATTATTCTGATAACCCAGGCCCTGCGGCGAAACAAAGGCAATAAAACAGCAACAGCTAAGGAACTTGGAATCGACAAGAGCACATTGTTTCGCAAGATGAAGACATACGATATCACGCCTGAGATTTATTCTGAATAGGTGATATTGGCTACTATTATCGGGCAAAATCAGTTGACTTTTTCGCCAAGGGTGGGTACTTTATGACAGTAAAGTCAGGTATGGTTGCCAATTTAACCAGTAAGCGAAGCAAGCAAAGCCAACACCTGAATTTTCGAGAGAGAAAATGCCGGGAAATACTATTCCATGATTGATATAGAAAAAATCAAACCAGAGATTGAACGGGTATGTCGGCGTTTGCCGGTCAAACGACTAGGCCTGTTTGGTTCTGCTTTGAGCCAGAATTTCTCTCAAGGTAGTGACGTCGACGTTCTGGTGATTTTTGATTCGGGCGAAAATATTGACCTTTTCGACAAGTACTTTGAATTAAAAGAGCAATTAGAAGAAATATTTAAACGAGAGGTTGACCTCGTTGTTGATAAAAAATTCAAAAACCCTGTCTTAAGAGAATCTGTTGAGAGGACAAGAACTGTCATTTATGAACGATGAAACGAGAAAAAACCTTATTGATATCCTTCAGGCAGCCGAGGAGATACAAAATTTCGTTTGCGGAATGGATTTCAAGGCATATCAAAACAACCCCATTGCCAAAAGAGCTGTCGAAAGAGACTTTGAAATCATTGGAGAAGCTCTTAACAGAATTAAAAATACAGATGACGAGTTACTGGAAAAGATTTCCGAGCATCACCGCATCATAGGATTCAGAAACATCTTAATTCATGGTTATGATATTGTTGATGAGGCCATTGTATGGCAAGCTGTTACAAAACATCTGCCGATTTTAATCGGAGAAATAAAAGAAATATTGAGCGCCTGACAAAATAATCCTGAACTTGGCTTAAGAACGCCCAAAAGATGCATAATCATTTTTTGATCGAATAAATGCCTGAAATTGAGAGGCAGGCGAAGGCGAGCCCTCAAATACCGAAATGGTCTTGCTGTAAGAAGGAAATGGGATATATCTGGAAACCACATAAACAGTAGTTAGGAGCACAAGGAGGAATGCATTATGAAGATAGGTACTTCACTATTTCTCTTGGGAATTATGATGTTTGGGTGCGCCGCGTCCGAATCCCGCAGCAGAGTACCATGCATCAACTGCTTACGCCTTCACGAGAGGGACGCTCAGCCAGTTCGTTGGGGGCCAAGTCACCATTTGCAGATGAACCGTCCTTCGGTACAAGAGCTCATATCACAACAGAACCGCGCTACGAACAGGAGCAAGTCCCTTCCCTATAAATGATCCGCCTTCGCTGGGCAGCGGCAATTACCGTGGGAGCAGATGAGAAAATAAGAAAGGGCGTTTATAAAGACCTTAAATTATCCCCTGTTGCACAAGTATCCAAGTGCTTTCTGAGATCGCAAAACACTCGGGTAATCGTTCGGAAAGGGTTGATAATCGAACTGGTTTTCCCACTCGATTCGGGAGAAGCACTTGATGGAAGAGAACTCAATGATCTCTGCGCCAAGTCCGTATTCGAGATGATTGGCCCCAATCGTGATATTCAGCAGGCCTCCGCCATACCAAAGCCAGCGCGTGGAGAGCCGGTCTTTTCTCGCGGCGCACTGTCACTCGGCCTCGGAAGCATGCTGGCCGTAGAGGATAAGCCGTTTACGTTGCCTAACACAAGAAATCTTGACATCTTGATTTTTGAAGCTTTGAAAGGCCCTGCAGGTAAGGATTCGGAACTCATCGTCAGAATTCCATGTTACCTGTTATTTCGGTTCGACTCAGCAGGCGCCTACACTTTCACTTGGCGAAGCGGTCAAGTCAAGTCGAAGCCATTGGTTCTGGAAGTGGAACGATAGCTCTCTCGATCCTTGGAACATGGTTCGAACACTAAAGCTTCTAACAAATTGATCTACCGGCCCTTGTCATTGCGACGTTGGTAGTTTGCATTGGTGTATTGAAGCCTTACATCGTGATGTTGTAAGGTTACATTGAGCCGTTGTAATTTTACAGTACGACAGAGTAAGCTTATTCCATCGCAAAGGAAGCATACTCCGTCTACATCAAATTTATGGAAACAACCCCGCAATAGTGGTATTTTGCAATCACAAAGATTGGGTTAGCGTTGCAATACGCAACGATATTTGAGTTTTTCCCCTTAACAGTTAAACCACGCTACTTTTAATAACCCTTTGCCAAATAAAGCCTTACGCTTATTCCGACCAAGCAGTGGCATTTCTGGCATATCACTTGCATTAGGTTATATCTGAGGTTAATGCAATGAAGATAGCGATACCAATATATAATGGCAATGTTTCAAACGTATTCGATTTTGCCCACAGGCTTTCGGTGGTGGATATCGAAAATGGCAGAGAGGTTAATCGGTCTGAAGTTGAGTTGAAAGCCGAATCGCTGCCGCAGCGGGCAGGCAATCTGAAAAACCTCGGAGTTGATGTGTTGATATGCGGTGCGATTTCACAAGCACTTGCAAACATGGTTACAGCTTCTGGAATTCAAGTGCTGCCTTACGTAACCGGCAGAGTTAATGACGTGCTGGAAGCCTATTTAACCGGCCAATTGGCAAAACCACAGTTCAGTATGCCGGGGTGCTGGCCCGGTGCGAGGAAAGGTTTTGGTCGTGGTATGCGGAGGTGTCGATGGCGAGGTGGACGGCGGTAGTTTGGACATGTGTATTGTTTATGTTAAGCGCAGCCGAGGGGGACGGAGTCTAAGCAGAGCAAGGAAGGAAAGAAAAAATGAAGATAGCAATAACAGCACAGGGTAAAGAAGTTTCAAGTGAAATTGACCTCAGATTCGGGCGGGCAAAATGGATTATCGTTGTTGACAGCGAAACAGGTGATTTTGCTGCTCATGACAATGTTGTGAATCTGAACGCTGTTCAGGGAGCAGGGATTCAAACAGGGCAAA
>CAYQKF010000087.1:0-21332 GCA_964417935.1 uncultured Pirellulales bacterium | reverse complement strand
CCTAAATCGGACGGTTAATTTTTATCGTTTTTATTGCTTTCCGCAACAGGAACTATTTAACTAATTCTCTACTCACGCTTCACGAGATACGCTTCACGCTTCACTATCGCTTCGCGGAATTGTCTTTCTCTTTGTCCCTTTCCAGATGTTGGGCGATTTGTTTTAACTGTTCGCATATTTCTCTGTTCTGTTGCAGCAGAGTCTCAAGCTGCGAATGTATTGTTTTCGAGCCGAGGATGCTCTGGGCAAAGACTAAGAAAAACATCAGTGCCACCGCCCCGCCGATGGCGATAAAGCTCACGGCCCACAATATCTTTTCTACAAGCTCGTGTAAACTGGCATCCATTGTACTGTAACCTTCGAATATGAAAAGCTGCACACATCAGACCGTCTTCCGATCGCCTTCTTACAATAACCGAATCGGCCACACCCGTCAAACCAAAACTTGTCCTGAGCACAGCCGATGGATTTATCCTGAACACGGTCGAAGGACTTATCCCAAGAAACCTTTTACTTTTTAATGCTAAAAAATTCCTTGTCCTTTATATCTCAAGTACTATATTATTGCAGAGGACTCAGAAATAAGCTTTTTGGAGACTCAAAAGTGGCTGATACAGGTGACATTCGTAACATTGTTCTTTTAGGGCACGGCGGAAGCGGAAAAACCTCCCTCGCCGAGGCAATGCTACACAAAACCGGCTCAACAAACCGGCTCGGAAGCGTCGACGACAAAACAAGCATCTGCGACTACTACGATGAGGAAAAAGAGCACCAGCATTCCATCCAATCGGCGATAGTCCACACCGAGCACGCCGGCAAGCTTATAAATATCATCGATACTCCGGGCTATCCTGACTTTATCGGCCCGGCTATCAAAGCGATACCGGCCGCCGAGACAGCGATAGTCGTGATTAGTGCGGCAGCCGGTATAGAAACCAACACGCGCAAAATGTTCGAATTAGCTGCCCAAGCTAATATGCCACGGCTCATTGTCATAAATAAGATGGACGCTGATAATGTTGCTTTCCCTGAGCTGATAAAAAACATTAAGGAAACTGTCGGCTCACAATGCCGCTGCGCTAATCTACCCGGTGCAGATAAATCATCCATTATCGACTGTATCGAAAACGAATCCGGCGATTCACCACTGATGGACGTGGCCCAGGCACATACGGAACTTATCGAAAGCGTCATCGAGGCTGATGATGAGCTTATGGAAAGCTACCTTGGCGGCGAAGAAATATCCGCTGAAAAAATAGCTTCGGTATTCGTAGAGGCCTTAAAAGCCGGAACTCTTATCCCAATAGTTTTCACCAATTCCCGCAAGGAAACCGGCGTACAGGAGCTTCTGGATATCATTGTAAAATACACGCCGTCACCTCGTCAAGCAAAGGCCGTTCAGCTCAAAGGCGGCGAGAACTTAATAGAGCTGGCAGCCGACCCTGCCGGCCCATTGGCTGGGCTGGTATTTCGGGTCGGCTTCGACCCACGCTCAAATATGAAGTACTCTACAATTCGCATCTTCAGCGGCACCATTAAACCAGAGACTAATCTGCTGAGAAATGACCAGAAAAAGAGCATTCGCCCGGGCCATATCTTAAAATCACAGGGCGGCGAAAACAAAGAAATCGATGCAGGCTTGGCCGGCGATATCATAACCCTGGCCAAAATTGAGGAGCTGAAAATCGGCGACCTTATACACGATGGCAAAGCGGCCGGCAAATTCCAACTGCCCTCTGTGCCGGAACCGATGTTTTCATTAGCACTTGAGCCGGCCACAAGGGGGGACGAACAAAAAATCAGCTCTGCACTTGAAAAATTATGTGAAGAAGACCCCTGCTTTAAGATTAGCAGAGATACGCAGACTAAGGAACTGGTTGCCAGCGGACTTGGCGATTTGCATCTGCGGATAATGCTCGAGAAGATGAAAAACCGCTATAAGCTCTCGATAACAACAAAGGAGCCGAAGATTCCATATCGTGAGACAATTACAGCTAAAGCCGAGGGCCATTACCGCCATAAAAAGCAGACCGGCGGAGCAGGACAATTCGGCGAAGTTTATCTTCGCGTCGAGCCGGCTGAACGCAATTCCGACCCGCCTTTGCAGTTTAGCTGGGATATTTTCGGCGCTTCAATTCCCGGCCAATATGAGCCGGCTGTTGCCAAGGGTATTAACGACGTAATGCAAAACGGTGTCGTAGCGGGCTTTCCCCTGCAGGACATTTCAGTTTCTGTTTATGATGGCAAACACCATCCCGTCGATTCAAAGGAAGTAGCATTTCGCGCAGCCGGCAAGGGCGCATTCACCGACGGCGTTAAAAAGGCCAAACCCGTCCTGCTTGAGCCGATAGTGAATATGGAAGTTACAGTTCCAGCCGAGAATATGGGTGATATCGCCGGCGACCTCGCCTCCAAACGAGGCAGAGTGCTCGGGCAGGATATGCTGCCCGGCAATTATATTGTCGTTAAGGCACAGGTACCGTTAGCGGAAGTTACACAATATAACAGCCAGTTAAAAAGCGTTACCGGCGGACGCGGCAGTTACTCGATGACGCTCAGCCACTATGAGATAGTCCCGCCGAATGTCCAGCAGCAAATCGTCGCTCAATACACAAAGAAAAAAGACTCCGAGTAGCTTATCCCCGAATGCCACGGTCGGGGAACGGCCTACCGCGATTTACGCTTCAGGAGCGACAAATACATCGTAAAGAATCTGCAGTTTTAAATTTCAAATCTAAAATCTGAGAATTGAAATTCAAATTGTCATGTCGAGCGCAGTCGAGACATCTATCAAAAACTGTCATTCCTGCTAAACTTGTCCTGAGCGAAGTCAAAGGAGCAGGAATCCACAAATAATCAATAATCATTTAAAAAAGGCCCCTGTCTTGCTTTTGCAAGAAAACAGGGGCCGTTAACATCTCTGATTTTCAAAAATTTATAAATCTCGTTTTGTTAGATGCTCTCTGAGTATTCACCCACCAAAAATAGAATACAGCTAATTCACCTCAACGAAATCTACCCAGCCGCAGTCGCTACCTAAGCTCACACTCTCATCCTTGACATATCGCCACTCCAACGTGTGTGCACCTGAAGAGAGCGTGTTCATCATCCGGTGCCAGTCCACCGATCCGCTGATTCGGTGCTGAAGCGAGCCGTCAATGTAAAATTCCAGATAGTCATAATCGCTCTCCGAAGATACCTTCCAATAGAAACTCACCGTTGCCGGTCCGCTCACCAACGTCTGCATCCACGATTCTTGGTTGAATGAGATATCCCCGCTTTGTGCCGCATCCCCATCGTTGTAGAACATCGTTTCCTGGCAGAACCAATCCACACTACCTCCTGTGGTGACACTCAAACTTGTATCCAGGCCCTCGGAAAGGTCGCAAGAAGAAGGCGGTGCTTGTTCAGTCACCCACTCCACCTGATCTACCCAGCCACAGTCACTATCAACAATATCACTTATATCCTTGACATATATCCATTCCAATGTGTGTGAACCCGAATCGAGTGTGTACGTCATCTGTTGCCAGTCCACCGAACCGCTGATCCAGCTCTGCAGCACTTCATCAATGTAAAACTCTAAGAAGTCACAATCTTCCTCCGAAGATACCTTCCAATAGAAGCTAAATGTTCCTGCCCCGCTCACCGTCGTCTTCATCCACGATTCCTCATCGTCCGTGATAGGTGCGCTCTGGGCTGCATCTTCACCGTCATAGGTCGTCGTGTACTGGCCAAACCAATCCATACTGCCACCGCCTCCTGTGATGAAACTTAAAGTCGTGTCCAGTGCCTCGGAAAGGTCGCCCGAAGGAGGCTGTGGTTGTTCAACCCCCAACTCTAACTTGTCCACCCAGCCACAGTCACCATCAGAACTGGCACTTCCATCCTTGACATATCGCCACTCCAACGTGATTGAACTCGAAGGGACCGTGTATATCATCGGTTGCCAGTCCACTAAACCGCTGATCTGACGTATAAACTGGCCATTAATGTAAAACTCCAGAAAGTCAAAACCGACCTCAGACGATACCTTCCAATAGAAACTCACCGTAGTCGGTCCGCTCACCGTCGTCCGCATCCAGGATTCCTGATTGTCTGAGATATATCCGCTCTGGGCTGCATCTCCGTCGTAATAGGAGATACCCTGGCAGAACCAATCCGCACCGCCTTCTGTGGTGAAACTCAAAGTCGTATCCAGGGCCTCGGAAAGGTCGCAAGAAGGAGGCGGTTGTTCAGGCCCAGTCCCCGACTCTACCTTGTCCACCCAGCCACAATCACTACCAGAACTAGCACTCCCATCCTTGACATATCGCCAAAACAACGTGTGGGAACCCGAAGGGAGCGTGTACATCATCTGTTGCCAGTCCACTGAACCGCTGATCGAGTCCTGCAACTCGTGATTAATGTAAAACTGCAGAAGGTCATAACCGCTCTCCGAAGATACCTTCCAATAGAAACTCACCGTTGTCGGACCGCTAACCGTCGTCTCCATCCACGATAGCTGATTGTGCGAGATATCTCCGCTCTGGGCTGCATCTCCATCGTAGTAGGACGTTGCCTGGCAGAACCAATCCGCACTGCCTCCTTTGGTGAAACTCAAAGTTGTATCCATTGCCTCGGAAAGGTCGCAAGAAGGAGGCGGAGTCGGTGGTTGAGAACCAGTTACCCACTCCACATGGTCAACCCAGCCACAGTCACTACCATATCTCATACTGTAATCCTTCACGTATCGCCATTCCAACGCGTGTGAACCCGAAGTGAGCGTGTACGTCATCTGTTGCCAGTCCACTGAACCGCTGATTCGGTCCTGAAGCAAACCGTTAATGTAAAACTCTAAGAAGTCACAATAGTACTCCGAAGATACCTTCCAATAGAAGCTCACTGTTCCTGCTTCGCCAACCGCGGTCCGTATCCACGACTCCTGGGTGTCTAAGATATCCCCGCTCTGGACTGCATCCCCATCGTAGTAGGACGTCTCTGACTGACAGAACCATTCCGTACTGCCTCCTGTGGTGAAACTCAAAGTCGTATCCAGTGCCTCGGAAAAGTCGCCCGGAGAAGGCGGTGGTTCAGGATCGGTCCCCAACTCTACGCGGTCCACCCAGCCACAGTCACTACCCGAACTGACACTCCCATCCTTGACATATCGCCACACCAACGTGTGGGAACCCGAAGATAGCGTGTATATCATCTGTTGCCAGTCCACTGAACCGCTGATCGAGTCCTGCAGCAAGCCGTCAATGTAAAACTCCAGAGAGTCATAACCGCCCTCCGAAGATATCTTCCAATAGAAACTCAGCGTTGTCGGTCCGCTCAGCGTCGTCTGCATCCACGATTCCTGATTGTCTGTGATATCCCCGCTCTGTGCTGCATCTCCACCGTAGTAGGATGTCGCGTTCTGGCTAAACCAATCCGCAATGCCTCCCGTGGTGAAACTCAAGCTTGTATCCAGTGCCTCGGAAAGGTCGCCAGGAGAAGGCGGTGGTTCAGGCTCAGTCCCCAACTCTACATGGTCCACCCAGCCACAGTCACTACCCGAGCTGATACTCCCATCCTTGGCATACCGCCACTTCAACGTGTGTGAACCCGAAGGGAGCGTGTACATTATCTGTTGCCAGTCCACAGGACCGCTGATCGAGTCCTGCAGTAAATCATCAATGTAAAATTCCAGATAGTCATAGCCGCCCTCCGAAGATACCTTCCAATAGAAACTCAGCGTTGTCGGTCCGCTCACCGTCGTCTGCATCCACGACTCCTGGGTGTGCGAGATACCTCCGCTCTGTGCTGCATCTGCATCGTAGCAGGATGTCTCGGACTGACAGAACCAATCCGCACTGCCTCCTGCGGTGAAACTCAAACTTGTATCCAATGCCTCGGAAAGGTCACAAGAAGGAGGCGGTTGTTGAGGATCAGTCCCCAACTCTACCCTGTCCACCCATCCACAGTCCAAACCAGCATCGTCAACCATATCCTTGACATACCGCCACTTCAACGTGTGTGAACCCGAACCGAGCGTGTACGTCATCTGTTGCCAGTCCAATGGACCGAAGTCCACGGAACCGGTGATCGAGTCCTGCAGCGAGTCATCAATGTAAAACTCTAAGAAGTCATACTGGAACTCCGAAAATACCGTCCAATAGAAACTCACCGTTGTCGGTCCGCTCACCGTCGTCTGCATCCACGATTCTTGACTGCCTGAGATACTTCCGCTCTGTGCTGCATCTCCATCGTAGTAAAATGTCATGGACTGACAAAACCAATCCACACTGCCTCCTGTGGTGAAACTCAAACTTGTATCCAGGGCCTCGGAAAGGTCACAAGAAAGAGGCGGTGGTTCAGGATCATCCCCCCACTCTATATGGTCAACCCAGCCACAGTCATTACCAGAACTGATACTCCCATCCTTGATATATCGCCACTTCAACACGTGTGAACCCGAAGGGAGGGTGTACATCATCTGTTGCCAGTCCACCGAACCGTCGATCGAGTCCTGAAGCGAACCGTCAATGTAAAACCCTAAGAAGTCACAAAAGCGCTCCGAAGACACCTTCCAATAGAAACTCACCGCTGTCGGTCCACTAACCGTCGTCCGCATCCACGATTCCTCATCGTGCGAGATACTTGCGCTCTGGGCTGCATCTCCATCGTAGTAGGACATCGTGTACTGGCCAAACCAATCCGCATTGCCTCCTGTGGTGAAACTCAAACTTGTATCCAAAGCATCGGAAAGGTCATAAGCAGATACGGCCCCACTCAGCAGGAAAACTAATATTAATGCCAACATCGTCCCTCTCATCCTGTTACCCTTTCAAAAATTGCTAATATTCCACTATACCCTGTATGAGCCTGACATCGTTTTACCTTGGAAAACTAATCAGCAAAAAAGACTATAGCTATAGCTATGTGCCTCCGTTGCTACCAAATGTAACGTTTTTTTCCACCTAAACCCGCCTAAAGTAAACAATACCCCACCAGAAGGGAGCGAGTATGCTGTACCTCCTCATAATTATTCAGAATCCTCCGTGAATTGTATTATACCCTTTCCAAATAAATAAAGCAAGTAAAAATGTTCTCATACTCAGAAATTTTAGGGATTTTTCAGAGGTAGATACAATTCAAGATAGCCCCCAAATCAAGAAGTCGGCGTTAAAATTACTGGATAATTGTGCCGGCTCTAAGCCAGAATCTCAGAAAAGGCTTAACCGTGTACTGCTTCGGTCAGCTTTTGAGAATTGTGTAGCCATTTTGCGTTTTTGAGCATGAAAACAGGGATTTGAAAAAAATTTATTTTTTTTATTTTTTTTATTGACAAATACTATGGGGCGTAGTACTTTATGGCAAAGTAGTATTTATCGAAGTTTGCTTCAAGATATGGAGGTTAATGTTATGAGTGGTAAGTTGCTTGATGATTTGGGGCAGTTACAACGTGCGGTAATCGAGGTGGTCTGGGAGCTTGGTGAGGCAAGTGTCCATCAGGTACGCAAACGGCTTGGCCGTAAGAAGAAGCTCGCCTACACGACGGTTCTTACGGCGATGCAGAATCTGGAGAAGGCCGACTGGCTGCGACACCGGACCCAGGGCAAGAGCTACATCTATCTGCCGACGCGGACCCGCGAAGAAGCCGGCGCCAACTCGGTGCACAAATTTATGGAGAGAATGTTCGACGGCGATGCTCTTTTGATGTTTCAACATCTGATGCATCAGAGCAAGCTCAATGATAAGGAGCTTCGAGAGCTTCGGAAAATGATTGACCAGAAAAGAAAGGAGAGCAAAAAATGATAGGCGAAATATTCCTTGGAGATTCTCTATTGTGGAGCTGTGTGTGGCAGAGCACGATTTTTATTGTGGTCGGCCTTGTGGTCAGTTTCATCCTGAGGCATCGGTCGGCAAGGGCACATCAGGTGCTGTTTTTAGCAATGATGGCAGCAGTGATTGTGCCGATTATGAGCATATTGGTAAAGCACTATGAGCTGGGTATGTTTGTAGCCGAGCCGGTCGTAATCCAATCGCCGGCCAAAGATTTGACCAGGGGAAATAATTATGGAGCGTCTGGTATCATCTCGGCTGAAGATATTGAATATAAGCCGGGTCCTATTGAAGAGGATTTACCATCGGCTATGGCTGGTTCAGAAAGCGCGAAATTCCCCTGGCGTTCGGTCGTATTGTATGGGTGGATTGCAGCAAGCCTGATTTTAGCTGCTCGACTGCTCGTAACATTTGTATTAGGCGTTCGCCTGCTGGGCCGGGCGCTGACTTTGAAGTGCGAGAAGATTGAAGAAGCGTTGCGTCTGGCCAGAGCAAAACTTGGAATTGATAAAGATGTGAAGGTTCGCAGCAGCCGGGGCGTTCGCAGTCCGGTGATATGGTGCTGGAGGCGCAGGCCCGTTCTATTAGTGCCGAGCGCAGCCGGACGGTTTGACAATGGAGTTGACTGGGTCGGCGTGCTTTGCCACGAGTTGGCGCACTACAAACGCCGAGACCATATCATCGGATTATTAGCGGAACTGGTCGTGTGTATCTTACCTTGGCACCCGCTTTTATGGTGGGCAAAGTCTCGGCTGGTCGGATTAAGTGAGCAGGCGTGCGATGACTGGGTGGTATCCACCGGACAGCCTGGCACAGACTACGCAGAGTCGCTGCTTGATTTGACACCCGGCGGCCAGATGGTGTTTGCGCCCGCTGTGGTGCGCAGTAAGAAAGGACTGGCCGGCAGGATCCGCCGCATCCTGAAAGATAATTGTGGCAGCCCGCGTATCGGTGCATTATGGGCTTTAACAGTAAGTATTGTGGCGGTGTGTCTTGCCGTTGGAGTTGCCTTTGCACAAACCCGGCCTGCAATGCAACCCAGTGCCGTTCAGGACATAATCATTCCAACAACCGGTATGGCAGAACAAGATAAGCCCAATGATGTGGAAAGTAACGTCATTGTGCTTCGGCTGGTTGATTCTTCCGGTCGGCCGGTTGCCGGCGCTAAAGTAGGAACAGGTGCTCGTACCCGCGATGTATCAGTTCTTGGCAGTAAGCTGTCGTGGGGCCTTCGCAGCAGGGAACACAATATTTCCAACGACTTGGGCGAAATCACTCTAACACGAGAAAAGCTCTTCTCTCCATCGTGGCCAGCGGACAGAAAGCTCGCTCTTTATATGCTTCACGAGGAAAGGCATATAGGAGCGGTCTGTGAGGTATCCGGAGATGGAAAACAAGAGGAAATTAAGTTGACCCTGGAGCCGGTCTGTCGCGTGCACGGCAGATTGGACAGTGAGGCCCTAAAAAAGATAGGCCGACCGCTTACCTGGACTAACGTTTACCTGCACTGGGATCGAGACAGCATCGGCGTACTTAGCCACATGTCGGATAACCAGCGATTTGAGTTCTTTGTGCCCCCGGGCGAATATCAGCTTCGGGCCTATGGTTCCGGGGGAAAAGGCGGTGACCCGCCAAGGACCTCAGCAGCAACCAAACATAAAAATCTGACAATAGAAGTTAAGGAAGGTGAGTCTGATTTGGATTTAGGGGTAATAGATTTACCCCCAACCAAAATATCCACACTCATAGGCAAGCCGGCAATAGAGTTCGACTCAATCAAGGCCTGGAAGAACGGCCCACCCGTAAAACTGGCTGATTTAATAGGTAAGGCGGTTATAATCTACTTCGATGGTAACTCCCCTAATACTTCGAGAGACCTTCCCCCACTCATTGAGCTGCACGAGCAATTTCACGACAAAGGCCTGGTCATTATTGCTCTTTACAATAGCGCTTCAATGAAAGAGCTGGAAAACAAGTGGGTTGAAGTCTATGAAAAATATGGCGGTGTATCAGACGTTCCATTTCGAGTAGCTGTCGATGGTGGCGAGCCAACCTTCTACGAAGGTACTAATAAAAAGAGATTGGGTGCTACTTATGGAGCGTATGATATTACAGGAGATCCCACTACGATGCTTATTGATCCGAAAGGAAGGGTCGTTGGAGGGCTAAACTTACACAGAGCAAAGGAAATATTGGAACAGATGCTGGGCGTTAAGCTAATACCGCCTGCATTACCTGCCTGGAGACAGCGGTTTGACAAGGTTTACCGCTTAGATCCTAAACAGGTCATAAAGCGTATTTCTCCACCATTTATCCCAGAGAGAAATGATTACTATTTCGAACACTTTCAAGACCAGGCACGAGCTATCCCTGATGGTCCGAGGATGATGACTTTCAGTTGGGATGGGAAACTGGATCCCAACGGAGGGGGCTTTGGTGGTGTTCGAGACTTAACTGAGCCGCTTGACCTGTTTGGACTTGAATCTTACGAATACGAAGGTCCTGAAGAACTGCTTTCGCTCAAGTTGCCGGGCGACTGGATAGTACGGACAGATACCACAATTGAGGAAAGAATGAGAGCTTTACAACAACTTCTGGCTGAAGAACTAAAGCGACAAATTAATTTTGAGAAACGTACTGTGGAAAGGAATGTTATTGTCGCTTCAGGTAGCTTCAAATTCCACCCGCTCTCTGGGACTTACAACGATAGTTGGCTACATCTTTATTCGGATAGACTCGATCCTGATGAGAGGTCCGGCGGTGGAACAGCTGACTCTGTAGCCGAGTTACTCACTGAAATAGGCGATAATGTGGAAATGCCTGTAATAGATGAAACAGAAACACATGAAGAAATTCGAATACCTCATGGCAATCATAACTCATGCTCTCTCGGGCGGATCAAGAATGAAAACGAAAAGAGAAGAAAATTGGAAATGCTTTTAGCAAATATTACTAAGCAAACTGAATTGCAGTTCAAAGTCGAAAACCGACCGGCTGAGATATGGTTTGTCACGGAGGACAAGGATAACTAATCGCTTCGTTCAGTTTTTGACTGCATTTATTCAGACGTTCAAATTTTACGGCCTCTATGAAAAATTAGTGTAGAGGCCTTTTTTTTATGCGTTTTTCAGGCCGTAAAGAGGGATATTGAAATTATTTTTCAAAACTACGAATTTTTTCGTTGACAAATACGAAAGTATTCGTATATTGTGCCGATATAGGATAAAAATGAGAAAACTATAGGAGAACCAAAATGGCAAGACGTAAAAATTCACGACCGACGGACAGAGAGCTGACAATCCTTAGAATACTGTGGGATAACGGGCCGAGCACGGTTCGCCAGGTCAATGAAGCAATGAACAAAGATGAAGATACCGGCTACACCACCACTCTCAAGCTAATGCAAATAATGACCGAAAAAGGGCTTCTACGTAGAGATGATTCTCAGTTCAAGCACATCTATAAGCCGGCCATTACAGAGGAAAGAACCCAAAAGCAATTAGTAGGCGACCTGCTCGAAAGGGCATTCTCCGGCTCGGCGGAAAAACTCGTGATGCGGGCACTTTCAGCCAAAAAGGTCTCGGCGAAAGAGCTTGCACGAATAAGAAAAATCCTTGATGAATTCAGGAGGAAATAATCATGACAGTGTTGGAAAATATCCTTTCACAGGAAATTGTTCAAAAAATCGGTTGGACGCTGCTTCATTTTATCTGGCAGGCTGCGGTGCTCGCTATACTTTTGGCGATACTGCTAAGGTTGCTGCGAAAATCCACGCCTTCGCTGCGCTATATAATTGCCTGCCTTGCTCTGGCGCTGATTGTCCTCTTACCTGCTGTCACAATTCAGTTAGTACCGGTTTCAGTGACACAGATGGCAATCCACATCGAACCGGCGCCTGCACCGGCTGTTTTAGCTACAGAAGAAATACCCATAGCGGAAACTATCGTATTAGAAAAGCCGGTACAGCTTGATAGTGTTGCTCCGGTGTCTGCTGATTTCTGGAAGCAGCGCGCGGTTGCCACACTTGAACCAGCGCTGCCTTACATAGTATCAGGATGGCTGGTCGGGGTATTTGGGCTTTCCCTCTGGCATCTGGGCGGCTGGACACAATTGCAGCGTTTGAAACGAAGAATGGTTAAGCAGGTGGATGACACGCTGCACAGCAAACTAAAAGTTTTGGCCCAAAGACTAAAAGTCAAACAAACGGTACAGCTTATGGAATCCGCCTTAGTTCAAATACCTACTGTTGTCGGCTGGCTGAGGCCGGTGATACTACTACCGGCCAGCGCTCTGACTGGCCTAAGTTCGGAACAATTAGAGGCCATCTTGGCGCACGAGTTAGCTCATATTAAAAGATTTGATTATCTTCTCAATATCCTGCAAACCATCGTGGAGATACTTGGCTTTTATCATCCGGCCGTATGGTGGGTTTCACATAAAATTCGCACCGAAAGAGAAAACTGCTGCGATGATTTAGCCGTGGGCATATTAGGCGACCGGGTTTGTTATGCAAGGGCCTTGACCTCAATGGAAGAAATCCGAGCCGGCCGGGGCCAATTAGCAGTAGCTGCAAGCGGCGGCAATCTATCCAAGAGAATATGCCGTCTGGTTGGTAAGGACTCAGCGGAAAAAACCGGCTTTAGCTGGATTCCCGCAACAACCGCAATTCTGCTGATATTGGCACTGGTGATACCAACGACTCTCGCTTTAACTACAAACCGGACTGACGACCAAAGCAACACGAATTTAGAGACGATTTTGCTCGATGGATTTCGTGAAAACAGGAGTAAGTTTAAGTGTGGCTTACTCGCATGGACCCGAAAGACTATAAACGATGGTTTTGGTGGACCTGTTAAAGACAAATACGAAACAGAAGGTTCCTTCCAGTTGTGGTGGGACGGCAAAAAAATCGCCACGAAGTATGTAGACGAAAGGGTATTCACTGATAGAACCGGCCAGCGTTGGAGGATCGAAGCACAAACAGGGGGAAACGCTTATGACGGCAGTCTCTTATCCAGAAAACCAAAGTTTAGGCTATATGAGAACTGGTTTGAAGAGGTCATCCGCTGGACCGGGGCCCTTCCTCCTGACAAAGACATCTCTACGATGAAGAAACTAAGGTACGTATCATTAGACTGGTCCATCATCGAGGTAGAAGGTAAAAAGCAAATTAAGCTGATCATCAAGAACTTGAAGGATGGCGCTTCCGGCATTCGATACTTCGATCTTTCGAGGGGCTGCAATCAGGTTCGTCGAGAATCTTATAATGCTCAAGGACAATTATGCAACCGTGAAACAAGAAAACTGCAACAAGTCAGTGGCGGCGGATGGTTCCCCGTTGAAGTTGATATGAAGTCAACCAACAGGGAGGGAAAAGTAACACTGCACCAGCGGTTTGTGCTGGACATGAAAAGATGCAGCTTTAACGAGCCATCGGCCATACCTGACGGTATTTTTGAATTCTCGACCGCAAAAGAAGAAGAACAGTTGAACAAAATCCTGGAAAAATTCTCCAACCGTGCCCCTGCAGGTCCGGCCGATAAGTCCGACAATAACTGCAAAAGTATTCGTGAATCTGTGGAAAATTTTATCGCAGCGGCACTGGCAGGTGAAGATGAAAAAGCCGAAACGTTTGCCTATCCCGACACAGCCGTGGCTGAGCAAATAGATGATACACGAGAAGCATTACAAGGCCAGCAGGTGCGAATTGTAGGTATATGTGCCGGCGACTGGTCTGCTTTGGCGATAAGTTCGGTAATACAGGGTGACCATGGAAGAATCGGTCCACTGCTGTTTCATACCAAAAAAGTAATTTTAGACCAAAAAGTTCATTGGCTGATAGACGATATCGACCTCGAAACACTTGATACGATCGAACCTGAAATTAAACGTTTCATCGAAAGAAATCCCGAAGCTAAAACAGTCATCGTTACATCACGCAGACCTATGGTCAGCCCGGACCTGTCCGCCGGCAAAGAGACCGATGTGTCTGTTGAGGATGATATATTACTTGCAACTGAGCAAGAGAAAGAATTATCGGCCAATAGATTTCCCATCTCTGTGCCGGCAAAAAGCCCCGCCACATCTGTTCAAGATAAAACAATAATCCAGGTTGACTGCCTCATCGTCGAAGTTTCCCTTGATTCGAAAATGGACAGGGAAACCACCATTATGGCAGAGAATCTCCTGGGTAACAAAATAAGTCTCCGTGACACAAAGTTGGATGTCTTATTGAGAAAAGCTGCCGCAGCCACGGCTGCGACTAAGGACAAATCCGCCGAGAATAAACGAGTAACGCAAGACCAGTTTAAGGCCCTGGTCGATATGCTGACTTCAAAAGGTTATCTGAAAATCTTGATGAACCCAACGATCGAGACCTTCAACGGCAAAAAAGCCATAATCAAGTCAAGTCAACGTGTACCGCTGCAAAAAGTAACTAATTACATTTATGTAGGAGGAGAGCACATTCCCCAAACTCACACAGAATATAAAGATGTCACTGACTCACTTGAAATCACTCCCCACGTCCCTGATGATGGCCACATAACCCTGCTGGTCGAAGCAGCCATCAGCTCAAAATCCATACCTAAAGGTGTAGAACAGATACCCATCGTCACCACACGCGAAATTTCTACTCGGGTGCGCACCAGCCCCGGCCAAAGCATGATAATCGGCGGCATAAAAGAGACAGGAAAAAGCACCGAAACTGAAAGTAATATAAAGGGCCCCAAAGAAAAGTCTAAGGAGGTGCTATTCATTATTTTAACTCCGACCATAATAACCCCCACTCCCAAACCACAAAAGAAAACCGATGTTCCGGTTAAGGTTAAATCAGCACTCTCGGCTGATAAGTTAAAACAATTAGGTCTTGCTGTGATTATGTATGCCGATGACCATGACAACAAGTTGCCGGACACTTTGCAAGTATTGAAACCTTACGTCGCCAATGAACAAGATTTCCAGTGGATTGTCAACAATGTAGAATATCTCGGCAAAGACAAAAATTACCAGCCAAATCAGCCTCGGATCCCGGTCGCTTACGACAAAACACAGAAAGAGCAGCAGTCCGGCATAAATGTATTATTCCTTGACGGCCACGTAGAATTCTTAACTCCTCAAAGACTAAGCGAACTCGATATCAAAAGAGCCAAATTCCTGATCGAAACGTGGTTCCTGGCAGTGAACAAGGATTTCATTGAAAATATCAACCATAACGCAGATTCCCCGGACGAAGCTAAGGAATTGTTTAAACTTAAGTCTGAGGTGCTTGCGGCCTCGGATGGTTCTAAAACTCAGAGCCTCATACTTGATGACCTCAATGTCAACTTACTTCTTAGAGCGGTTCAAGCTCACAAAGATGCTAAGGTGCTCGCTGTACCACAAGTAATTTGTCGGGAAGGTAAAGCAGCGAAAATCAGCGTTGTTAACGTAATCCCTTTCTTCACGGGCTATACCGAGCCGAACAATCCTTCCGAGAAGCCCGAACCAAAATTCGACCAAGTTGAAGAAGGCATTACCATGTCGGTCAAGCCGAAACTTACACCCAATAAAAATATCGATATGGAGTTCGAATTAGAGATTACCCAAGTCCCCAGCTTTGAAGAACTTAAGTATAAGGAGAAATATCCATACAAGATTACACCAGTACAGAAAATTACTCAAGCCACTCGCTATATAGCACGTAACGGCCAGACACTGCTTTTTTGGGGCGGTCACAAAATAGCAGACCGACAAGACGGCCAAACCGAACAAAAAGACCTGCTTGTCCTAATCAAAGCTCATACAATCGGCTCTCCTGAACAGGATAAGCCGGCCATGGCAAAGTATCCGATAGTAACCGAACCGCCCAGGACAACCACTAACATAATTACGCAGCCGGCAGAAGAAAAGAGCAGGACAGAAAGACGCAGCGACAATGAGCAGGAAAAGACTAAATCTGCAACTGAACAAAAGCCTCAGATGGTTCAAAAACTCTTTAAGCTAAAACACCACGACGCTTCGCAGATGGCCCAGATTATCAGACCTCTGCTTAGCCATACCGGCCATGTAAGCACAGATGAAAGAACAAACAGTCTGTTAGTAATTGATACGGCCGAAAATCTGATGCGCATCGAAAAGATTATCGCAGCGTTTGATGTGTCCGTAGCTAAGCAAACCGTTCAAAAAAGCTTTAAGCTAAAATACCGCAGTCCTTCGCAGATGGCCCAGATACTCAGGCCTTTGCTCACTAAGACCGGACATGTAAGCGCCGATGAAAGTACAGGCATTCTGTTATTAATTGATACGCCCGAAAATCTAAAACGTATCGAAAAGATTATCGCAGCGTTTGACGTGTTACAAGCAGAGCAAACAGTTCAAAAATTCTTTAAGCTGAAATATTACAGCACTTCGCAGATGGCCCAGATTCTCAGGCCTTTACTTACTAAGACCGGCTACATAAGCGCCGATGAAAACACGGGTAATCTGTTAGTAATTGATACGGTCGAAAATCTGAAGCGCATCGAATTGATTATCACAGAGTATGATGTGCCCAAAGCTGAGCAAACAGTTACAGAGATTTTTGAAATCCGTTACGGCGACCCGACCGAGATTGTCGAGTTATTGAAGAAGCTCATAAATGGCCGGCCCGATACCGGCGCTGTTATTGAGTCGGGCAAAGAGCCGATTGTGCTTATCCCGGAGCCGAGGTACAAGTGGATTATTGCAAAGGGTTCGGCTGAAAATATAAAGCAAATTGGCGAGTGGATAGAAAAGCTTGACCGCGAGGAACCGGTCCCCGCTTCACTTGAGCAGATAGACCAGCAGATTATCAAACAACAGAAAATACTCAAAATGCGTCAGGACTGTATTAATAATGACCCAGTCGTAAAGGCCCTATCTGAAAATGTGGCCAATGCTGAGAAAGAGCTTATAGTGGCACGTCAAAAATTTACGCAGTTACACCCGGAAGTCCTACAGAAAGCTGAATACCTGCAACTCTTGAAAAAACGTCTCGATGATAGGATAACAGCGTTGGGCAAGTCATTTGACGATATGATGCTGCCGGAACCAAACTTACCTCTGGCTCCGGAAGTACCGCTTATTACTAACACTTGGCTCGAAAGCGACATGCTCGAGGTGCTTCAGGACATTGCCTCGATGGCGGGCATTCCTATTATTCCTGATGAAACCGTTGTTGGATTAGTAACCGCCGAACTCAAAGATGTTCCGCTCGATACAGCACTTGATATTGTCCTGGCCGGCACTCCTTATGTTGTGAAGAAGACACCGTATTATTACCTGGTTGCCTCAGCAGTAGAACCGCTCGAAATCGAAAAACGAGTAGATTCTGCCAAGAAACTATCCAACTTAGGAAAAGCGCTGCTCATCTACGCGAACGACCACGAAGACAAATATCCGGATTCGCTCCACCATTTGTCAGAGTACTTAAACGTTGAAGAGCTTAAATGGGTCCTGGCAAACGTCAAGTATCTGGCACATGGAAAGACGATAGCAGTCCGGCCAGATGCCGTGATAGCTTATGACAAGATGCTGCCTGCAGAACGAAAGGGTACCAATGTTCTATTTAACGACAGCCATGTAGAGTTTGTAAAGCCCGAAAGACTAAAGGAGCTCGGCATCAGCGCAACTGCAATCCTGATCAGCACACAGCTCTTGTCGGTGAGCGAGGATTTTCTAAAAGATATCGGCCTCGACGCAAATTCCATATCCAGCTCCAACGTCTGGTCAGAACATCTTGTCGCAGACTCTGCCGCTGAGCCGAACTCCGAAACATACAGCCTTATACTTGATGACCTCCATATCAGCTTCCTTCTCAAAGCTGTTGGGGCTCACAAAGGTGCCAGGGGGATCGCTTCACCTCAAGTACTGTGTCAGGAAGGTAAAACGGCATCAATCACAGTTTTGACTGAAGAATACTATGTCTTAGGCTATACCGAGCCTAACCGACCTTCCGACGAGCCGGAACCCAAAAAAGATAAGGTAGAAATAGGCACCCGTATCTGGCTCAAGCCGGAACTTACACCTGATAACGAAAACGTTCGCCTGGATTTCAAATTAGAGATTCGCCAGCTCATCGGCTACGAAGAACGCGGGTACAAAGGCAAATATAAGTACATAGTTCCCCTGACCGAAGTGGTAAGCACACATATGCAATTGGTAGTTCCCGATGGAAAAACACTGCTCATCGGCGGCCTGAAAATAATCGAGCAAGTTAAAAAAGAACCACGTGCGCCACGATTGAAGGACCTACCTCTCATTGGAGTAATTTTTAGCAGCAACGACAAAATCAAGGACCATAAGATGTTATTGGTACTGGTTAAACCGATTATTAATCCCCAACAAAAAGCCAGGAAAATCCTTCGCGGCCAAGAGGATTCTGAAGAGCACATAAAATCTCTCGCAAGGCAGCTCGAAAAAAAGCTCAACCGCCCTGCCGAGCCAAAATAGCCTTTCGCTGCTCTCAAGGGTAAACTACACACAGAACCTTTATACTCTATCGGACGAAATCATTGTTTTTGTAAGCCAGGTTACAGACATCAGCTAATGAACGGACAGATAAATTTCGCCGCGCCTCGGCAATGAACTCTCTGGAACCACATATCACCGAGCCAACTGGTGCGGAAAGCCCCTTTGAAAGGCAAAAGCTAAGAGAATCCACGTAACATCATCGCCAAGCTCAGCGCGATAAATAGCCTCTCGCATCGTTTCCGTAGGCAAAGTAACAGTGTCACTACGTAAATCAATCGCTTTCACCAGCTATCTCCCATGTTTAAATATTGAAAGTGCCTGCACCTGCCTAACAGAGGATATTTTTCTTGCTTTTTGGCTGTAAGAGGCGTATGGTTTTTATCATGGTCTATAACTATGCATACAAAAGGACTCCTGTATCGTTATGAACAGTCAAAGAGGTTTTACGTTAATAGAACTTTTGGTAGTTGTCGCCATTATTGCGTTGTTGATGGCGATATTAATACCTGCGCTGCAAACCGCCAGAGAACAAGGTAAACGCGCGGTTTGTCTTAGCAATTTAAGGCAGTTGACGCTTGCGTGGATTATGTACGCAGACGAGAACGACGGCAAGATTTGTACGGCCTGGGTGGGCAGGCCGGATTCCTGGGTAACTATGGCCGGCCGCGACGCTTCTGAGGCTCAGCAAATAGAGGCTATGGAATCCGGAGTGCTGTTTCCATTCGTGAAGAACTTAAAACTTTATAAGTGCCCAACCGGTGTCAGGGGAGAGATGGTAACCTACTCTATTGTTGGCTCTATGTGGGGCAGCAGCACTCCAATTTCCGGGGGACATCCCGAGGACCTGTGTATTAAAAACAGGGTGCAGATTCAAAGGCCGGGCGAAAGGATCGTTTTCGTTGACGAAGGCAAGTGGCCGGGCAGCCCCTGGGGTGTCTGGCATGATAAGCCGATGTGGTGGGACATCCCTACGGTGCGACACAGTGACGGGACGAACTGGTCTTTTGCAGATGGGCACAGTGAGTACCATAAGTGGAGAGACGCTCGCACGATGGACCTTGCCGAGCTGCGCGCTCCTTATGAGCATGCGAATCCTGACTATGCCAGTGTGTCCCAGCCGGGCAATGAGGATTTGGAATGGGTACAGAGGGGTATATGGGGGAAATTAGATTATACCCCAGATCGTTGAAAGGTCGAATTTTTATTCGGCCACCCATATTCACAAAACAAGCTGCGCATCTGTTCTAACAATCCTAACAAGAGTAGGAGCGGTTCTCGAACTGCTCCTACTGCTTGCTGTTTGATCGCATAAAAAAATCACTTCGCAGAAGTCTTATCAATTAAAAATAAGAAACACCCAATGTTGGCTCCTGTACACAATTTGTGGCTAAAGTCGCAAATTTCGTCATCGAATGGGGCCTGAGTTATAGTTTATGAAGCATTTTGACGGCTTGTTTGACAACTATATCAGCTGCTTGAGGTGCGAAGGGACTGCTTCTGATTTCATATCCTCCTTCTATGTAAAGATGCTCCGGTGGAAGATACCCGGCTGCACCGTTGCAGTGCGAAACCACAAAAGTATGCTTATATGGCGAAGCAGCTTTAATTGCCATACCGATTTCCGTCAGCACTTCACAGCCAATACCTACAAAGGCGATATCACCCACCCGTGCGGCAGTTATATTCAGCGGGGTAGGAGGATAATCTTTCTCAATGGTAGTTTCATTTCGTGGTTTACCCGGAAGCTCAAGCGTTATAAAAGCGCTCGCAATTTCGCCACCACCGGAAACTTTTCCAATATCGCGGAAAGTATGCACTACCTCCTCACCCAACATTGTCCCTAATAGTACCGGCTCGGGAATCCAGCCCGGTTCAGTATTGAATGCTGGAAGCACTCTAAACCACGGGTCAATATTGCCGGATGCACCTGCAAATGCAGCAGTAATTACATCGTCACCAAGAATCTTCTCCACAAACTGTTCAGCTAATCCGAGGACATCACCACTGATGGTATAATTTTTACCTCCTAAGCAGGTAGCATGACTCGCATAATCAAATAGTGCAGCAATCGTCTTGCCGTCAGGTTTTGCCATTTTCATTACCAAAACCTCTTTGTCGGTAGGGCCATAGGGATTGCATCCGAGTCTTATTGAACTGTTTCCTGAGCTATCCAATCTCAGCTCACGTCGATTCATGCCAACAGGGGAATATCCAATGCCTGCACCGATATTGACCGGCCCCATATTGCTCAACGCTTTGCGAATTACTTCTATCAGCTTAACCTTTAAGCGTTCTGTATATTCGAGATTATTCGGGTGCCCTTTTTCCTTGTTTATAGTCAAGCTTGGCCCGGCGTGTGTATGTATAGCACTGAGAAAAAGTTCAGATGGCTCAAGCTGGAGCTCATCTAAAATAGCTTTTCGCGTATGCTCAGCCGTTCCATCATAAAAGCCTATCAAATCGGTTGACACCAGCACGAGCCGTTTACTATTATTTTCAAATACAACAACTCGGGCGGATAAAGGGTCGTGAACACCTGTAGACAAACCTTTACGGCTGGAATAGCCGGCCATCCTAACAGGTTTTTTCGGTGTTATATCAATCCTTGCGGTGCCGGCCTGCAGAACACTTCTACTTTCCTTAGATTGCACGGGTGAAGTGGCGAGGAAAAGACCAATAGTAAAAACTGTGACAATTATGATAATTCGCTTGATTGAAAAGACAAATACTTTTCTCATGGCAAGGCTCCTTAATACAACCCTTTATTTTACGAAAAATGACATTCGACCAATTAACATATTATACCTCCATGGCATCTGTATGCAAAGGGACTATATCTCAAACTTCGGAGTTTTCTCATACGTATCATCCTGAATAAAAGGCAGCCGGACTCGGCGGAATTGGGTTTGATTGGGTTTGTTTTTTTCCGCCTGAAGGCGGTTTCATTGTTATATACCTTTGTATAATAGACATTTACGTTCATTTTTAGCCTTTCGGGAATTGGGTTTGAATTGGGTTTGTTTTCACCAAGTGTCCAATTGGATTTATTTTCA
>CAYQKF010000086.1:0-21486 GCA_964417935.1 uncultured Pirellulales bacterium | reverse complement strand
ATGATTGTGTAGCTTGATAAGCTTTTGGGACCTCGGTCTTCTGCGGCTCCGGAGTCGGTGGCTTTGGCTCGATATAGCCGGTGTGCTCTGGAGCAGCTTTGGGCAATGATTGTGTAGCTTGATAGGGCTTTGGGGTCTCGTGCTTCTGCGGCTCCGGAGCCAGCGGTTTTGGCTCCGTATAACCGATGCGCTCTGGGGCAGGTGTACCGGAAGGCTCCTGGCCATCGTCGGTGTGCGGAATCGGTACCCCCTTGAAAATCGATGAGATTTTCTTGTGGAGTCCTGCTTTATCCCTTTCCTGCTCCGACATTGATTATTATCTCCTGACCAAAGCCCGGGCTTCGATTATCTGCTCAGTTGAAGCCTTGCCATTGATTATCTCCTCAGCCAAAGCCCTGTATTCAGCCGCCGACCGGCTTTCGGGCGCATAGGTGAAAATCGGTTCACCAGCACTGGGGGCCTCAGCCAACCTTACGCATTTGTGAATAACCGTATCAAAAACCAAAGTGCCGAAATATTCCCGCATTTGCTTTTGAGTCTGCCTGCTGAGCAGGGTCGTTTTGTCAACAAAAGTCAACAATAAGCCTAAGATTTTTACATTGCAGGGACGCAAATGCTCTCCGATAATGTTCACCGTCTCGAATAGTTGTTTTAGGCCTTCCATCGCATAGTAATGCACCTGAACAGGCACGATAACATCAGTGCTGGCAACGAGTGCGTTGAGGGTCAACAGACCAAGGGAAGGCGGGCAGTCGATAACACATATATCATATTTGTCCTTTACTGTTTTGAGCCTCTCAGTCAGGACGAATTCTCTACCGACCACGCTGGCCAGTTCAAGCTCGGCACCTGAAAGCAGAACATTGCTTGGGGCCATATCAAGCCTCTCGGCTTTCGTACCTATGATAATGTCGGATATCCCAGTTTGAGCCTTCGTAAGAGCATCATAAATACTCATGGTCAGCTTATCAGGGTCACAGCCGAGACCTATCGTGCTGTGACCTTGTGGGTCGAGGTCAAGTATCAGCGTCCTCTTGCTTTTCTCAGCAAGGGCAACCGCGAGGTTCACCGCCGTAGTTGTTTTGCCGCAACCACCTTTCTGATTTGCTATTGCTATTGTTCTCATATTTTCTTGCCGTAAACTTGCGCCGGTCTCTTACCGGCGGTTTTACCCTCCTGCTGTTTTCTGACAAAAACCGCCACCTTCAGACCCACCTGATAGCCGGTGTTCTCCTGCTCCTCCTGCCTTGAGCGAGTTATCACGAACTTGTCTATAAAGAGAACCGGCCGGTGTCTCTCCAGAGCATTCAGGAATGTAGCAAACTGATTAAAGCCTCCGGTGAAGCTGATATCAATGTGGTTCTCGCAAATGTAGTTACACTCAGGTAATGTTGAGAGTTCGCGGCTGTCTTTGGTTTTGATACTAAACGAAGTAACCTTCTTCTCGTTGGCAATTTGACTTATATCAAACGTCAAATTAGCTGAATCCTCGAAATCAATAACGAAATCCTTCAGCCTGCTTTGTAAACGCTCGATTTGTTCATTCAACCGGATTTTGTTTTCCTCTCGTGCTGCTCTTACTGCAGACTCGAACACCTGTTTTCTCTCAGCGAGCTTGTTTTCGATGCCTTTTTTGTAGTTTTTTTGGGGTCCTAACATAAATATATAGGCAAGCAGGAACACTACAAAGCAAGCTGCCCATATTCCTCCTGCCATCATAAGATACTTTTTATGGGTCTTCATAAAAGACATTTTACAACCTCACCTTAAAGACACAGTCTATCTCGTAAGAGGCCACATCCCGGCCTTCAAGCGTCTCGGATTCCTGTGAAACTGAGATGTTCTCAAGCATCGGCCCGAGGAAAGCTGAAGAGCGAAGACTGTCCCGAAAATCCCTGACTGCTTTGTCACAGTTGTATTGCGGACTACCGCTTACACTCATCTGCAATATTCTTACTGGGACGCTGATCTCAATCATTTCTTGTGGGTTATCTTTTTTCGGAACCTTTTTTCTTACAGAATGCTGCTTTACTTCAAGACCGGTCAACATCACCGAGTTCGGCATATTCTCTACCAGTGTTACTAACACGGGCGACCACTGGATATATCTGCTGATAGAAGACTTAACTTCCGACAAGCAGTCACCGTAAACGATTTTTTCTTTTTCTAAAGATTCCTGCAGCTCCACAGCACCCGACAATTCGGCAATCTCTGCTTGGCATCTGACTATTTCCTGCTCCTTTATTGATGCAGTTGTTTTGTTATAAAGATAGAAGCCAAGCATTATTATTGCGACGGTAATGGGTACTACAACGGTTACCGCAGCAATAGCTATGCCGCCGGGGTTGCTCTTCATTGGGACGCCCTGTCCCTTTAACAAATCTATCGTGAACATAATCTCGATTCTCGATTTGGGCTAACTCGTGCTACGTAGCGAAGCTACTTCGCAGAGTAGTAAGCTCACCCTACGACTCGTAAAACGTTCAATCTTTTCCAATAATCAATTAGACCGACCTCATAGCAAGGCCGGCTGCCACTGCCAGTGCAGGGCCTCTCTTATCGCAAATATCTCCGAACTGCTGACCTGTATCGCAGCGTATTTTCTCAAACGGGTTCCACAAGACCGCTTCTACTCCCAGACGTTTGTTCAATAACTCAACAAAGCCTTTGACAAGAGCAAAACCGCCGCAAACAAATATCTTCTTAACGGGTGTCGATTGCCCCTGGGTCTTATAATAGCGCAATGTTTTGGAAACATCGACTATCAGTTTCTGACAGGCTTTTTCAAGACCATCATGAAGCTCCATAGGAGTCCGCCTGTGGCGGGTCGAATCGCCGAACAAAATCTCCTTGATGTCCTTCGTTGACATACCTTTTTCAGCCGCGAGCTGCTTTATAATATTATCACCGGCAAAGGTCATATCGCGAATGAAGGGCCGGCCGTTACTGCCCATAATTGCCACAGTTGTGCCAGAGCCGCCAACATTCAGGATAGCTGTTGTGGGCTTTTCAGAATCGTTGGCCAGACCATTGAAGCAGTTCAAAAGTGCCAATCCCTCAACATCCATCAGAACGCACTTGAGGGCGGCTTCTTTAACGAGTTCTTCCTTGCTTTTTATCAGCGTGTTCGTCGCTGCTACTAAGATGCCTCTTGTCTTATCATCGCCATTTGGTATCAAGTGATAATCAACAACACTATCTGCCGCATTGAATGGACAAACCTGCGTGGCCTCAAACAAAACAGCTCCATCTATCTCTGAAGTTGATAATGAGGGAAACTCAAAGTCCCGCACCGCAACTTCCGGACCGCTTAGGCCGCAAACAGCTAATTTCGTCTTGCTCCCGACCGATTCAAAACATTCACGAGTTGCTTTGATGATATTTAGGTGATTATTGTTTTCTTCGCCCCCACCGTTTGCTTCGCGAAACGAAGCAGCGGGGGCAATCTCGGCAATGCCGGCTGTGATAACTGCGTAGCCGGCATCATCTTTGCGCAACCGTACTACCTTGACTGCGGATGAACCAATATCCAACCCCAGAACTTCAGTCTTAGTGAAATTAAGTATTCGTTTCCAATTCAAAGCTATAAATCCTTAAAAAGTTCTGACTTTTACCTCAAAAAGTTCTGGCTTTTACCTCGAAAACCCTAATCTGTATTTCTTTTCATCGGCTTAAAAAGCGGAGCGTTTTACTTAGAAATTACAATCATTGTGCTTAGGCCGATGTCCGCGATTTTCGGATGTTCAGTCCTATAAATAATCGAATATTGATTATTTTCTATTGATTATTTTTGATAGTTTCGGAAACTGTCAGTTATCCACTATTTGTAATCAATTTTGGAAGGACTTAAGATTGGGTTTTGGGCGGTTATCGGCCCTGCGGACAAACGCAAGAACATAAGGCAGGTTAGGTGTCCTTTGCTGAATAATAACTGGAATCACTGCTGTTATTAGTATTCTGTAACACGCCTGTTAGAAGCGTGTGTTTCCGCATCTAATTTGATGGGTGGCAGCCTCAAGCCACTTCTACCGACGAGGATACACTTTTCATCTCATCGCTTGGCTTTATGGCAATTCTTCCCAGTATTTTAGTCCACCAAAAATAGTTCCCTTTTTTCCTCTTGGCAGGCCCGGGGGCTGTGTATCTTGAGTCCGGACCCGATCATCATAAGTAATTTTCATCTGATAATGTCTGAGACTACCAATTTCGGCCGATGTCAGTGCAGCTCCGGTCTCCAGATCTTTCCATTCTCCAGCCGTGCCGACAGTGGGATCGAAGTATGCAGGCCTCGCGTCCCCAGTTCCATCCGGGTCATACCAATCCCGCTCGATGGAGACTTGATTCAGAGCGTTAAGATTGCCATAAACGGAAAAACCGGTTGTAGGCTCTGCTGCGTCCCCGGTAACGGAGTTCGTGCTGTATAAGAAGTTATCTGCCGCGAACATTAACGCAGAAGCCGTGTACAAGGTCCCGAAACGAGGGTCTCCAAAGTAGATATTGCCGCCGCTTAAAAGCTGGCCCGCCTCGTCATATTGGCCCAGAGCTACCAGTCCCAACAGGCTTTCGCTATCTGCATATTTGATATTGTCAGAGATATGGATGTCTCCTGTTGCAACAATGGTCACTTTACCATCGACCAAAAACCCGTAGGTTTGAGGGCTGTGAACCCACACATCGCCGTCCACGTAGTAAATCCTGTTGTCCCCCAAGTGTAAAGGAGTTGTTGCATCCTTTTGGCCTCCTCCTCCGCTCACGCTTGCCGGCTCAAGGAAGTAATCGTCGCCGGCAGTAGCGGCACACTCACCCGACCTGTTGGTCGGATTCTTTACCATCACATCGTATAACTCGTTGTCTGAAGGTAGGTGTCCCCAATCAACGCCTTCGTCTGCAAAGATTTCGCTCACGTTATGTGTATTATTTGCCGCATAGTTCATATCCACTAAGCCGGGATGATCCTGCGGAGCGACACCCTCGCTAACTGTTCCAGAAACCGAGGCACTGTCTAAGATATTAGTATTACCAGTGGAGTCAACATCTCCATTGTAACTATATGGGTTAGGCATTGGTGAGGGATTGACATTGCTTTCTTCGTACAAAGTGGCGTCCCCATTAACAAATATATTTCCGTTAACTGTGTCTCTCCCACCGACCTCTCCGCCTCCTACGGCTTGGGGATCACCTTGCCCCCTTAACGTAAACGTCCACTTCTCTCCATCTGAATTGCCGGCATATATACCACGTTCATAAGGAGGAGCCAGAAAGGACAATTCTACCTTTATTCTTTTCACTTCCTTTCCTGCCCTGCCAGTTGAAATAGCATAAGGAGGGTCTTCATCATAGTAAAAATCAACCTGGTAGCTCACTTCTCCTAAGGCCGTATCCTCAATGTCTTCAAATTGTTTATTGTACAACCTTGTGCTCAATTCCGCTAATCCCGCCTCAGCCGCGTAAAAGGCTTTTGTCGAGTCCACTTCATTCCGAGTCAGTACTATCTCAGTCTTCGCCACATTAAGCATGGAGAAACCTAAAATGACAAAGATACAAGCAAAGGCTACCACTACAATAAGTGCTAATCCCTTTTCTGATTTTGACATTTTGATTTTCATCTGGCATCACTCCCCATAATTTCGCATAATTACTGTCCATAATTTCGCATCATTAATGTTGAGACAAAATGTGTTTGTAAGTTATCTTCTCTCAACTTGAGCTCTATTCTTACTGTAGTACCTGTTACATTAAATTGCAAATCTTCCACCTTATCATCGAGAATAGTCTCAGAGATACTGTCTCCAACAATTTCGCTTTTAAGCATAAGGTTTTGAGATGCCGGCTGAACAAAAAATCTCCTCCAGCTTCCTTCATTGTCATTGTATACCCTTAAGCCTTTACCATCGCCCTCCACTGTTGCTGAAGTTCCCGCTTTAATAGGACGGCTCATTCTCTGCATGGCATAGGAAGCGTCCCTTTGAAGATTCACCCTTTTCCAGGTACTATTCCAGGATTTCTGACCATAAAACAGTATCGAACCGGCTGCTAAAATCACAATAGTACCTGTGAACATCGCAATTGTAAGTTCTATGAGAGTGAAACCTTTTTGCGCTTTTCTTTTCATTAGATTCACCTATTTAGGAGCAATAAGAGTAACCAGACTTATATTACGCTCCTTGCCCGCCGGTCCCCAATTAACAGTAACTATGACCTTTTTATATAAGCCGAGGTCTTCGGCGACTATACTTCGACTATAGGATGAATCTTCCAAAAAAAGACTCTCCTTCGTTTCACTTGTTGCTATGTCAGAATAACTGCCTGCTTTTAACTCTTCTAATTTCTGCCCAGCCAATCGGGAAGCTGCGCGATGCTGTTCTCGTAGATTGATCTGGTTTGTACTCGCAACAAAGAAAAAGGAGCCTCCAAGTATTACAATTGTTGAGATTAAAACAGCCGTCATTACTTCAACGAGACTTGTTCCCTTCTTCGATTTTCGAACAATAGTCATAATCCTCTCTCCAATTCACTTAAATCTAAGGCAAGAAACTGAACTGCGAAAGCCTCCTCCGTTTGCTGAACTTTTACTATTTAAAATATACTATAAAAAACCATCGAAGCAAAAAATTATTTACCTGTACCTGAGAAAAACCCATTTTTGCCCGTACCACATTGACGCAACTCACGCATGATTAGGATAAGAAGGTGGCTATGGCTGCACCAGCCATAGCCACCATTAGCTCAATTGAACTAACTGCCTCTGCCTCTTGGCTTTGAGAGGCAAAACGGCGGGGACACTCGTCGGGGCGGAGTACCCCGCAGCCCGAAATGCGGGTCGCTTAATAGTCAAACTCGCCTCTTTCTCAAACGGGAAATAAAGGACCTTACTTGTGGATCACGTCCCCTACGCCCGGCTTTTACGGAGTTTCGACCCACGTACCGGCCTGATCCAACGTAATCTGAGATGGCGTCTGAATGCCCGTACCCGAAGTAGCTGTGATTGTAAATGTTAAGGGTGGGTTGCCCCCTGCGGCGAAAGTGGTGGTCCAGGTAAAGTTGCCCGTGGCGAAATACGTCCCTGTGAAGTCCGAAGCCGCAAATCCTAACTGGGTCATCGTTGGCGCACCGGCGCCATAGCTCCCGGTTACACCTTTCTCAGCGGCATAGGCACGTAGTGCGGTCCCTATGGTACCCATAATTGCCTTTCCTTCCGACCACTTGGCTGAGTCGATACGGCCTCGCATAATCGGAATCGCCACCGCAGCTAAAATGCCGACGATCAGAATGACGACCATTAACTCAATCAGCGTGAAGCCCCTTCTCTCTCTTTTCTTGTTCATCTTCAATCTCCTAAAAAGGTAAAAAAAAATGTTTTGAAAACTATCCCGCTTTCGATATTTTTGTATTGCGTTTTTCTTATGTGCGATACGCATTACGCAATACACACGACCAATCCTCTATCGACCAAAATCACCAACAACTGTATGAGTTTTTCGGGTTTTTTACTGCTTATCCCATCAAGGGCTGGAAGCATAATATCAGGTGTGTAAATATCTTCATCCCCCACGATATTTGTTATTTAAAGTATAGCACAAAAAACAAAAAAAGCAAATTTATCCCATAGCGCAGCCGGCTTCTGTTCTTGGCCCTGCTCGCACCCTCGTGCTTTCTTGCGAAAGCAAGAGCGGGGATAACGCCAGTGCAGGCGAGATTGAATTATCCTGCCACCTCCGACATTGAGAAAATCGGCAAGTACAATGCAATAACTACCACCGATACAATAGCACCAACCGATACAATCATTATTGGCTCAAGCAGGCTCGTCATAGTGTTTACTGTGGCATCGACCTTTCGTTCATAATGCTCGCTGGTCTTTTCGAGCACTATGGGCAAAGACCCGCTTTCTTCACCGACCTGTATCATTTTGATGACCATATTGGGGAAAAACCCTGTTGTCGCCATACTCGAAGAGATGTTTGAGCCTTCGACAATATTTTCTCTGGCTTGTATTATCGCCGACCTTATAATATCGTTGCCGGTCATTCCACGGAGGACATCGAAGATCTCAAGCACGGAAACACCCGAGGACAATAAAGTTGACATTGTTTTGCAAAACGTTGCAACGAAGGCCTGACTGAATATCTTGCCAAGCAAAGGTAAACGCAGAAGAACTCTGCTAAAATAATAATGTCCTTTTTTGGTTTTGGATAAGAAAACACCGGAAATTACCAGGACAAAAACAAACCCGATTATGTAGATGATATTGTGGCGGAGAATATCGTAAAACCCCATAAATCCCCGTGTAAAGGCAGGCAGTTCCCCCCCGAGTGAGTCAAATATCGTCTTAAATCGCGGGACAATAAAAGCCATTATAAATATCACTATCAGGGTAATAAAAGACATTACAAAGATAGGATAAGCCGTTGCCCCTTTAATTTTTTTGGCCAATTTATCACGGTTGTCAAAATGCTTTGCCAGCTTACCCAGAGCGCCTCCCAGATTACCGCCGGTTTCACCGGCTAAGATCAAAGCGCAAGACAAATTGTTGAAAACCTTAGGAAATTCCCCAATACCGTCCGAGAAAGACTGACCTTTCTTCACTTTCTCAGAGATACTCCGCAGAATCGGCTCAAGATTTGAATTTTCTGAATCTTCGGCAATCGTGTCTAAAGCTACCGTAATGGGAATTCCTCCCTCGACCATTGTGGACAACTGCCAGCAAAGCGCTGCAAGGTCCGCTGATTTGAGGTGTTTGCCGTGATGTCCTCGCCGGCTTTTTGAGGCACCCGTGGATATCTCATCGATAGAAATCGGCGTAAAACCCTGTTCCTGAAGATGGCTAAGTACATCGGTTGAGGAAGGCGCCTGCGCAAGACCTCTCTTTTGTGTCCCTGTTGAATCTCGAACGACATATTTGTAGCTTTTCATTTTCAGAGCTTTCTCAAAAGGACGTCCGGCTGTTCGGTTGTCTCTGACACTGATGTAAGCAGGGAAAGTCACCTGCACAGTTGGACTTCGCTAACCCGGACAGCAAGTCGGAAACGGCGCGATTTTATATTTTTATATTTGCTCTCTCACAGCTATATTTTATCGGTGTCTGAAAACGCCGAGTTTAACGAAAATTCCATCGTACTTTTACAAAACCCGGGTCCAATATTGTGTGCAAAGCTCGGTCGTTTTTATTTTGTATGCCTGTTTTGAGATAGTTTCTAAACTCTTCCTGTAAAAGCTACACTAATGACCTCTTCGGCGGTTGTTAAACCCGCCAACGCCTTATTTACACCGCTTTCAAGTAAACCACCATAGCCTTTTTGACGTGATGTTTCTCTTATCTTTGCCTCGCTGTCGCCGGCAACTATCATTTGGCTTATATCATCATCCACAACCAAAAACTCAAATATGGGCAATCTACCCGAACAACCTGTCCCTCCACAGGCTGTACAACCTTTGCCCCGGTAGAAGACAGAATCCTTGGCCTGCTTGTGGTCAATCCCCAAACGCTTGAAGACTTCCTCACTTAAGGTTATAGGCTCTTTGCAGTGGTCACATATTTTTCTAACCAATCGCTGGGCAATAATTAAATTCAGCGACGAAGCCAGCAGATACCGCTCAACCCCCATATAGAGTAATCTGCTTATCGCACTGGGTGCGTCATTGGTATGAAACGTGCTCAAGACAAGATGGCCTGTCAATGATGCCTTTATTGCAATTTCGACCGTTTCCTTGTCCCGAATTTCACCTATCAGAATTATGTCGGGGTCCTGTCTCAAAATTGCTCGCAGGCACTTTGCAAAATCGAGGTCAATTTCCGGCTTAACCTGAATCTGGTTAATTCCTGCAAGACGGTATTCGACAGGGTCCTCGACCGTTGTAATATTTTTCGTCGGGTCCTTGACATAATTCAACGCTGAGTATAACGTGGTGCTTTTACCACTGCCCGTCGGCCCGGTAACAATCATTATCCCGTGGGGCCGCGCCAACATCCCTTTAAACTCTTCGAGAAGCTCAGGCTCAAGCCCAAGTTGACCTAGGTCGTGTTTTACCGCCGATGCATCCAGGATTCGCATCACTACCTTTTCACCGTATATTGTCGGAATTACCGATACTCGAACGTCTATACTTCGACCGGATATCTTCATTTTGAATCGGCCGTCCTGCGGCAGCCTGCGCTCGGCAATATTCATTCGCGAGACAATCTTAATTCTGGCAATTACCGCCGCCTGCATCCTTTTGGCCGGGGGTACCATATCACGGAGAACACCATCAATTCGCATGCGAACCACCGTTGTTTTTTCCTGTGGCTCTATATGAATGTCACTTGCCCTGCTTTTGACCGCCTGGCTTAGGAGCAGGTCAACGAACCGAATCACGGGCGCTTTGTTTGCATCTGTTTCGCCGCTGGTATCCGGTTCCACAGATTCTTCTGAAAGTATATCTCCCTTTATGCTCCTTTCTTCGTCGATTTCACCCTCTACCAGGCTGCGAAGCTGTTGTTCTTCAACATCCGAACCGTGATAAATCAACTCTATCGCCCGGTAAATTTCCCGAGGCGAACTAATTGCCGGCTTAACGGAACGATTCATTTTCAGCCTAACCGTATCTATGGCGATAACGTTAAGGGGGTCAGCCATCGCAACGACAACCTTGTCATCGGACTCACCTACAGCCACAACACAGAATCGCTTGGCGATACCCTCAGGCAAAATGCGAGCGATATCCATATCTATCTTGTCTCTCTTGCCGGCATCATCTAAACGGATGTATTCCATTGAGAGGTGCTCAGCCAGGGCCAGAGTAACATCCTCGTGATTTAGCTTCTCAAGTCGAAGCAGTACCTCACCCAGTCGCCCGCCTTTCTTGCGCTGCTCGTTTAGCACTTTGTCTAATTCTTCACGAGTTAACAGACCTTTGGAAACAAGCAATTCGCCGAAAGGAAGATTGGCTTCCGTTTCAGGAATCTTGGAGATGGTTTGTGCCGAGTCCATCCGATTACTATTACCTCCACTAAAGTTTGGAGTGCCTAAACTGCCTAAAGTTTGGAGTTCATTTTAGCTCACTTTAGGCACTTTAGCTCACTTTAGACACTTTGTTCTGGTTTCTTGGCAGTAAATACTTGCTGTCATAGTTTTTCGGACAATCTGCGGAAGTAATTTACCCCTATCTTGTAGCTCAATGATCTAAGACGTTGAACTTACTTGCTTTGGCGCAGTATGCCTACGGCTTCGAAAAGTGATGTAATCCCTTGTTCATAAAAGCGTTATGCTGCTCGACGTTCGCTGCCGGCTGCTCGATGCTCGTCGAGAATCAAGTATCGAGCTTCGAGAATCGAAGCTGCTTTTGTAAAGCCTGTTATGGTTTATAGGACAGTTTGGGTAACCTTGTTTTATCAGAGACAGAACATCTGTTTCGAGTCCGATACAACCGATACAACTCTCAAAATTGTACTCAGAAGCAAAAACGACTGTGTTATTAACTCAAACTGACCGTTTTTGAATTTCGTATTACTGTAACTATTGCTCTGACAATAATATAATACAATTTGTCATTCCCGCGCAAGCGGGGATCCATTGTGCCGATACAGTTCTGGAACCCTGCTTCGGCAGGGATGACAATATGAATCGGTCAGTTTGAGTTATTAAGCCCTCTCTTTTCGTAAATTTAGTCGTATAGCCACAGAAAACCGCCAAGTAGATTGCATCAGCTTCAAAACAGCCCGGAGTGGTTTTTAAAGATTTACCCCATTAGAATTTTTCCCTTTTTGTATCATATTTCTTACCGGTTATGGAATTTCTAAGGGGTTTACACTAAAATCCTTGACGAAACGGCAGGAACCGTTAATATTGTTATCACTCGGGACATTGTTATCTGGGAAGTGCGTAAATAGAAAACCTTGCGGATGTGGCGGAATTGGCAGACGCGCAGGCTTCAGGTGCCTGTGGGCTTCGGCTCGTGGAGGTTCGACTCCTCTCATCCGCATTAACCACCAAAACCAGCCTTTTTGGCCTTATATTGCATTCGCAGGCCGCGATTTAACGAAAATCGTGCAATTAGGCCGATAAATAAAGAATAAACGAACCCCCGTTTTCACGGGGACAGGTAATAGGTTCGCTTTGTAAAAAACTTGTCATTTCGACCGAAGTGAGCGAAGCGAACGTAGTGGAGAAATCTGGTAGACTAACATCTTACATCTTTAGATTTTTATTTAAGCTGTCTCGACACTTTTATTCGAGATGATAATGCGTTTTTATACATAAAACTATTTGTTTATAAAGACATTATGCTTGAAATTTTACAAGATTTCGAATCCGCCATTGGCGGAGCGGTACGGCTCAGCCCTGTAGTTTTGGTCGGGCCGGGCTTGGCTTGTGTTATAGTCGGGCTGTTTATCTGGCTCGGCGGGTTGGGCTTTAGAAAACTTTTAGTCGCAGTTGCCGGCGCGATTTGTGGAGGTATTTGTGGATTTGTTGCAATCGGCCAAAATATCATCTCGGCAACATTCATGGCCGCTCTGATTGCAGCTATCGCAATGGTATTTGAAAGGCTGTTTATCGCAATACTAACAGCCGCATTAGCGGCAGTGTTTGCCTTTGTCGTTTTAGCAGGGCCCGACATTGAAAATTCTCAACAAGCAGCTCCGGTAAGTCCGGGCGAAGTATCAGCTCAGGGCACAGTTGTCAGCGTTCGTGAAAGTGCAGAAATAATGAAAGCTTGTATAATTGATGTCGGCCAAAGGATAAAAGACGCTGCTTTACAAATGCCGGTGTATCACTGGGCAATAATAATGGTGTTGGTACTAATTTTTATAGTGGCTGGATTTTCACTTTGGCGTTTGGCTTCGGCTTTGTGCTGTTCGGTTTTGGGAACGGTGCTCATTTTTGCCGGGATGATTTTGCTGTTGTTGCATAAAGGAGCTCTGCCTGTTGGCATCATCTGCAGTAAGACATCATTCTATGCCACTGTCTTTATAGCAATGACGGCCTTCGGCACGTCTGAGCAGTTATTACTTTGTAAACGCCAAAAAACACGCTCGGCAGGAAAAAGACAAAGGGGCAAAAATAAGCAGGAACCCGACAGAACAAAGGAAAGTTGGCGGACAGCGTAACAGGGCCGGCGTTATGGAAAAAGTCTGACCAAAGAAAAAAGAGTTATGCAAAATTGAGGTTAGGTATATATTATTTAAGAACATACAAGACAATTTGTTCTTTTCAAAGTATGCCTAACCTCGATTTTGCAAAGGACTTAAGAAGATAATTTAAGGAGAAAGATAATGGATTGTGTTACCATCCTTGCACAGGCGGTTGAAACTGCTTCCCGGCAGGCCCCGGAAGAAGCAGTTGTCCCAATCGAGTCCTTTTGGGCATATATTACTTCCCTCAATATAGTCGAAGCGATAACTTTCATGTCTTTCGGTATAGTTTGTCTTTTCTACGGCTGGCGCGTCTTCAAAATATTGGTCGTAATCAGCTTCGCGCTGTTGGGTCTGTTCCTGGGCATAGCAATAACCGACAAAATCGTCGGCCTGAACAGTCAGCTCTGGGGCGGATTGATAGGCATGGGCCTGCTGGCGGTTCTTTCCGTGCCCTTGATACGGTGGTCTGTTTGTATATTAGGTGCAGTGGCCGGCGGAATACTCTCCTCCGGGATATGGTACGCTTGTGGGTTGACCGAAAGATACATCTTGGCCGGGGCGCTTATTGGCATGGTGGCTGGCGGTATGATCTCATTTATCGTTTTTAAAATCGCTGTCGTTCTCTTTTCCAGCCTGGGCGGCAGCGCATTAATCGTGGTAGGATTCCTGGCGCTTTTATACATTTATCCGCAGACCTCAGAGCGTGTAGAAGAACTGGTATTTACTAAAAAATGGTTTCTGCCCACTGCTCTGATGGTGCCAACAATAGCCGGCATAATCCTGCAAAATAAATTCATAAAGGGCTCCAAAGACTGGGACCTGTAAAGAGGTCATTTAGATGATTGACTATTGACTATTGAAGTCGAGTCCCTATTTCCTTTTCAATAATCAATAGTAAATAGAAAATAGCCGATTCGAGGGTGGGCCGGACTATTTGTGGTAACAGTGCTTTAGCTCAGGAATTCAATAACGATCTCTCGATATGCTTCTAAAAGTTTCGATTTTGCTTTCCCATTTATGGGAATCAATCCCGGTTTGCAGGGTTCCGCTTGACTGCCACAATTTACGCAAGCGTCTCCATATAAAACCAAATATATGCATATATCACACCTCCATTCCAAATACTAAATGTATTGTATCGCGAGAGTTATTTCAACACAAGCTAAAAACCGCAGAACGCTGTTTAAAAAACCTATCAGAGCGTTTCGAGGCGGGCAGCAGGCCTTTTTATCGGCCGACAGCGAAAAGTTTTTTCCTGCGTCCAGCCTCGCCATACGACATAAAAAGGGCTGCAAGTGTAATACTCACAGCCCCGGCGGTGGGTAAACGGCGAGCTGTCTTATGCCTTTCGTTTTCTTAACAAAGCTAATGAGCCAAGACCTATTAGAGCGATCGTTGCCGGCTCAGGAATTGACATGGCGCCACTGAAACCGTTGCCGCCTGAATAACCGCCCCCTAACATCTGGGCAAAGGTGCGATAGTTCGTTCCACTTCCACCCTGCAATGAAAGTTCAAAATCAAGTCCATAAGTCTGCGTATAAAGCATCATGTTCAATGCAGCGGAACCAAGGGTCTTGCCGGCGTCCGTTATTACCAGGTTTGTAATATCCGTCTGGAAATTAGTGTAGCCGCCCGCGATGGTTCCGATTGTCTTCAGGTCGCCTGAGCCGAGGGTTCCCATCATGTAAATGGCGCTCTTATCCGCGCTGGTAATCATAATGGTTGGACTGCCTATTGGTTTGACTTCATAGATGTCACCAGTTCCACTAACTGTGAGGGTAGGTATAAATACAAGAGAACCAACCAATGGATCATAATTACTACCCATCCCTTTATCAACAGCAATATTCTGGTTAAAGCTAAGGATGTCCGCCCCATCGTAATACCAGCCACCTCCGGTGCCTGCATCGGGACTGAATTCGATTGCCGGGGTCGCGAGCGCCGGCGTGCCGGCACTAACCAACAATGCGAGAATCATTATTACTAACTTTTTCATTTTGTCTCCTCCGATACTTTTATGTTCTTAAATTTCCAACCGTTTTATCTTTTTGCTGCAGACCGCCTGCAGCAGCTCTGATTGTTTTCTCAATCCGTTGGCTTTGAGTTTGTTCAGTTGCGAATTTCTTTTATTATTATAAGTGCCCCCTTTCCGCCGATCTCTGCTACGGTCGGCTTTTTGTTCTTGGCCGGTCTTGTTAATAGGTTGACAACAATCTTTTTTCCCCTCTAAAAAATTTCTTACCGGGCTGCAATTGGTGGGTTTGGCCGTGGAAAAGGCCGGATTACCCCCCATCTATTATTTGCTTACCCGGCCCTCTTTTTCCTCCGCAGCAGGCTAAATGCACCTCCGAAGCCAAGCAGAGCTATTGTTGTTGGTTCCGGAATTACCGCAATATAGTCCTGTTGTCCGTTGTAACTAAAGACCCGCAGGTCCGCCCTCGGACCGGTACCATCCAGAGTGTGTAACATGTAATTGGCTAAATCTGTACCAAAATATTCGGCACGAAAACCGCGATCACCAGGAGAACCATCGACCGTCACATCCCAGCCCAACGGGTTCATGGGAAGGTTCTCGTGAACTATCTCCCATACGGCTGCTGCAAAAGCCGCGGCCTTGGTGTTTTGCTGGTAGGTAAATGAGCCGCTGCCTACCCAGGATGGATCAAAGTACCTGCCCCATAGTTCCTGGAGATATTTGGCCTTGGTCAGGCCCATGGTACCTCCTAAAAGAGCAGTTGGTATAGGTCCGTCTTGCGGCATAACCACATCGTATGTCAATGTATTGCTTGACGAGAGCTCGGCCCATTCTATGCAGTAGGCGCCGATCGGACCGTCGGGCCAAATTTTTCCTTCATTCGTACCGTAGGTCTTTTCGAGCATGTAAACTCCGGCATAGCCGTAAATACCTTCCTGGCCGCCGGCCCAAATCTGCATTATGTCGTTGGCACCATGACCAACCTGGGCTATATCCACAGTACCAACAGGCGTTGCTTTTGTTACGCACGGAAGAAACAGAACAACCGCCGCACAGAAAACTGCTGATATCTTTACCAGCTTCAACTTCATCATTTTCCTCCCCAAATTATAATCTCTTGTTACTTCTTCTCTTTACTGTGAACCACCCACAGCAGAAGTCAGATATCAGAAGTCAGAAGTCGGTTCTGTCCTCTGTTTTCTTTGTTTTGGGCCAAACAGTTTAACTTGGGTGCTCAATTGGGGAAGAAATTTGAGAACCCCCCATTCCGATACTACTCTGCGTAGCACGAGTTTTGACCACCCCCCGGAACTACTTATTACAAGAATAAGTTTATCCTATTTGCTCGCAAAAGTCAAGAGTTTTTGGCAGCAATACCACCCGGCGACTGAATTTTTCCAATATGTGCCCCTACCTGATTAAAAACTAAATACTTTTAGGACCCAACGGGCATTAGACCGACAATCAGCACTGAATTTTTGCGCTAAAATCGTGTTGTTGAGACGAACCACAAAAGCGGTTTTCCGGACAGCAGGGATAGTCGAAAAGCAGGACAACGGAAGGAGTATTGAAGGAAACTACAGAAATGTGCGGTTTGGTTGCAGAAGGGATATAACTGTCAAAAAAAAGTGGGGCTGACCTTGTGGTGACCAGCCCCCCAAATAGAAGAAAGGAGTAGTATTATGTTAGCAATTATACTTGCTCTATATATATTATACTTGATATTTTACTAAATGCCAAATTTCATTTTCCGCGATGGCACATTAGGGGGACTATTTAAGAAAATAAAAGAACGATTTCCGCAAATAATCTATGTTTGATTTCTATTGTGCAGAACTCAACGCCATTCAACTACTACATAGATGTGATCTACTAATGTTTTTCTCTTGGTAACATGGTAATTGTTTTTGACCTGCAATTGAAGAGAATTTACCTTTTCGGACGTGTCAACGAAACTCGTAACGTCCCATAAGTCTGTCGCCTCATTTGGTTCTCCTTCGTACACAGGAGCATTTATTGAGGCCCAAACCACCGGTTCACTCGGCCAGCCTGTGCCGGCGGCCCATTGTAATTTCCCCTCAGGAAATTGTTCTTGCTCGAAGTGTTCCACATAAACAATGACCGACGCGATTGCAGCGTCCGCCGGAATAGATGCATTTGAAAAATTATAGGATGTGGATAAACCAGAGTCGGTTTCCTGCCGATTGTCGTCACTGGCCTGGACAACTTTGCTTTTGCAGGAGACCAATAATTTTTTCTCATCTTTTTGGTCGGGGTTATCTGCTATCGTTGGGGCAGTTATTGCAGGTGTGTTTGCCGGGCCTGCTGTGATGGTAAATGGTTGGGTATTTGAAGCTGGGACGCTGCCGTCGTCTGCGACCTTGACCGCGACATCATTAGCCCCCGCCTGGGCGCTGGTTGGTGTCCATTGTATCAAGCCGGTCGCTGCATCTATGGTCATGCCCGTTGGTTTGATGGTTAAGGAGTAACTTAGCGTATCTCCAACATCAGGGTCCGTGGCGTCAACATCATAAGTATATAGTACGCCTACTGTAGCTTCGGTTACAGGTGTTGAAGTTAACCTCGGCGCATCATTGACCGACTTGACCGTAACATTCACCGCAGCGGTATCAGTTCCGCCTTTGCCGTCAGAGACGGTATAAGTGAACGCATCGCTGCCGCAAAAGTCCGCCTTGGGGGTATAGCTCAGCGTGTTATCAGAGTTAATGCTGACCGAGCCGTTTGCGCCCTGGGTAATAGTGGTTATCTTAAGCGAGTCATCATCCACATCTGTGTCGTTTGCTAACACATCAATCCTTACTATCGGCGTGTCCTCCTGCGTGACCGCACTGTCATCATCGGCCTTCGGCTTGTCGTTGACTGCCTTTACTGTTATAGACACGGTTGCAGCAGCGCTATCTGTCGTCTTGTCGCTGACCTTGAAGGTAAAACTGTCCGAGCCGTTGAAATTCGCCTTTGGTATATAGCTCAGCTTTGGCGCTGTGCCTCTTAAGCTCCCGTGAGACGGCTCTTTTACTACACTGTAGCTAAGCGAATCTCCGTCAGGGTCATTTCCCGCTAAGCTAATTGGCACCGGCTTGTCTTCCTGTGTAGTCGCTCTGTTGTCATTGGCCGTCGGCGCATCATTGACCGCCTTGACGGTAATTGATACGGTTGCAGCAGCGCTGTCTGCCATCTTGTCGCTGACCTTGAAGGTAAAGCGGTCTGAGCCGTTGAAATTCGCCTTTGGCGAATATCTCAGCCTTGGCGCTGTCCCTCTTAAGCCCCCGTGAGAGGGATTCGTTACCACACTATAGGTCAGCAAATCCCCGTCGGCATCACCACCCGCTAAGGTAATCGACACCGGCTTGTCCTCCTCCGTCGTTACATTGTCGTCATAAGCCATCGGTGCATCATTGACCGCCGTTACTGTGATTGACACGGTTGCAACAGCACTGTCTGCCGTCTTGTCGCTGACCTTGAAGGTAAAGCTGTCTGACCCGTTGAAATTCACCTTTGGCGAATATAGCAGCTTTGGCGCTGTCCCGCTCAGGCTCCCATGAGATGGGCCTTTTACCAGGCTATAGCTCAGCGAATCTCCATCGGGGTCATTGCCCTTTAAGCGAATCGACACCGGCTTGTCTTCTTGCGTCGTCACAATGTCATCATTGGCAGTCGGCGCATCATTGACCGCCTTGACCTTAACATTCACCGTAGCTGTATCAGTTCCACCTTTGCCGTCACAGACAGTATAGGTGAAAGAATCGGTGCCGTAAAAGTTTGCCTTGGGGCTATAGCTCAGAGTGTTATCAGCGTTGATGGTAACCGAGCCGTTCGTGCCCTGAGTAACAGCAGCCGTCATGAGCTGGTCATCATCGGCGTCAGTATCGTTCGTCAGCACATCAATCGCTTCTATCGGCGTGTCCTCCTGGGTCCTCGCACTGTCATCTTTGGCGCTCGGCGGGTCATTGACCGCCGTTACGGTGATTGACACCGTTGCAGTATTGCTGTCCGCCGTCTCATCGCTGACTTTGAAAGTAAAGCTGTCCGACCCGTTAAAATCTGGATTTGGCGTATATCTCACGTCTGGCGCTGTCCCGCTCAGCTTCCCATGAGACGGATCTGCTGCTACAGTGTAGGTCAGCTCATCTTCGTCGGGGTCACTACCCTCTAAGGTAATCGACACCGGCGTGTCTTCCTCGGTCGTCACACTGTCGTCCTTGGCTACCGGCGGGTTCTTCTGCACCTTCGCACCGACATAACTGGCTGTCGGCGGGTCATTGACCGGCCTCACCGTTATCGAGACGGTTGCAGCAGCGCTGTCCACCGTCCCGTCGTTGACCTTGAAGAGAAAGCTGTCCGAACCGTTAAAATTTGCATTTGGAGTATAGGTCAGATTTGGCCCTGTCCCGCTCAGGCTGCCGTGGGACGGATCTTTTACTACGCTGTAGCTCATCGCATCCCCGTCAGGGTCACTGCCGGCTAAGGTAATCGACACCAGCGTGTCCTCCTGCGTCGTTACACTGTCATCATTAGCCGTCGGCGGGTCATTGACCGCCTTTACTATGATTAACACGGTTACAGGAACGCCGTCCACCGTCCCGTCGTTGACATTGAAGGTAAAGCTGTCTGAACCGTTGAAATTCGGCTGGGGTGTATAGGTCAGCTTTGGCGCTTTCCCGCTCAGGCGCCCATGGGACGGCCCTGTTACAACATTGTAGGTCAGCGGGTCACCATCCGGGTCACTACCAAGTAACGTGATAGACACAGGTGTGTCCTCTTCCGTCATTACACCTTCACTTTCAACCGCATCGGCGATAATGACGGAAATACTAAGCAGCACCACCAGACAGAGTATGTGTTTTAAAAACTTTGTCTCTAACATAATGCTTCCTCCAAGTGAAATTTACAATTTCTCAAAATATGCAGATATTTATAATACTATGCTTTATAGGGTCATTTTCGCTTGACTTCTCCTCCAATCGGCCGTTATGCAGAAGCCCGACATTATGAACCCGAGATTAAGTACAATAGTATACTTCTGTATTCTTTTATATGCAAGTATATTTTAAATAAACTTGTAATAAAAAATAACCTCTTTTACCTTTGCAAAATTCTGCATCTTTGTTATGCCTTGTGGTAACTGGACTTATCGCAATTCGGTACCGGCCAAGACCGTCCAAATTTCAAATAGAATAATAACCTCGCATCGCTGCTTAGACTGAACAAACAGCCACAAAATGCCGTCATACAAATATTTTTACGGATCACAAAAAATATATGTGCTTACTCAAAACAAAGCCGTCCCCGCTCTTGCTTTCGCTCGCACCTGCGGTTACGCGAGTGCAGGCGCAAGAAAGCGCGGGGGGTAAGGGAGCGGTAAGTGTACGTGCGGATTCAAAGCGGGTGCATATCGGGCGCACTCAATTTTTGTGATTGGTATGATAACAATCGTAACGGTGGTTTATATTGTTTGTGCCGCGGGTTCTTCTGCTTCGGCTATTTTCAACCACAGGTTACTGCGACACCGGCTTCTTTGAGCACATTAGTCAGCCGGTTTGATTCCGGCTTAAATGGCTCCCTGTATGCACAAATTTGCTCGAATTTCTCGGCCACATCAGCCGCTAAATCCGCCTCGGTGAGTAATGTGAAAGGAACGTCCGGCGCACATTCACTTAGCCGGTCAACCAAATCATCGCTGATGTCTTTCAATATTCCCGGCTCAATAACCACTAAAGGAACATGCACGCTGCAAATTGGCATAATATCCAATTCCTCAATAATTTCCTCTGCCATTTCACAGGCAATTGAACTGTAACCCTCCTCTCTCAAGCAGTCTCTTAGTTGCTCAACATCTAACCTGTTTTCGCCGGCTACTATGATTACCTCTTTCATTTGCCGAATCCTTTCAAAAATATTAGCAATTCAACTACCCACAAAAAAAGAGCGTTGAACCTTGTGCGGCCATAGATACCCACGCCAATCGGTCTCACGGAACGAGGTCCCGGCAACACTCCACTACTTGATTATCTGTTGTAGCGTTGCTTTTAGCAGCCCATTACGTGGAACTTGTGAGCCTCTCAAGAGCTCACGCCGGCGTTTCGTCTGCGAACGGCTACTTAAGACCCCGCGCTTATCTGATTTGAAATATTCCACGGAACGCCTTTTAGGCCTGTCAAGACTTCCCGAAGAAAGATTCCACCCCAATCAAACCCCATTATCTTATCATCTTATCGGCAAACCTATGTAGATTGCTGAACAAAAATCCCAATTTTTTTTTGGACTACTGGGCCGGATTTATTGAGGTGGCCTTACAACCTTCAGGATGCAGTCCCAGGCGGACCCCCCCACGCCAAAGCCCGCCTGGAGCGCAATCGGAAATTAAAAAATGTTTAAG
>CAYQKF010000085.1:0-21572 GCA_964417935.1 uncultured Pirellulales bacterium | reverse complement strand
GGAAAATTTTTTAAAAATCGTGGTTTCACCGCCTAACTGCGAAAGTTGGGTTAGTGGGGGGATTGGTGATGAGCTGGTGAACATTCGGCGAAAAGCAACGCAGATATTGCACGGAAAAGAGATTGAAGGTCGTACAAGTTTTATGGAAAAATTGGAAAGATTTGAAGAAATCATAATATCCCTATATAAGCCAAAGATTTTCGAAAAACAAGCAGAGATAGATGAACTAATTCGGGAGGCCGAGGCGCATGATTAGCTCAGATTACATCGAAAAGGCTTTGAAACTGATGGAATCGGGTGCGGCGAACTATGCGTATTTCTTCGATAAGATCAACACGCCGGATTGGATTGAACCGCTTTGGAAAAGTGGTTTTTTCAAGAATCCACCTGCGGTGACTTCAGAAGGCGCTGCGGATTGGTGGCCCGAATCACGGTATCTTGTAAGGATGGCTGAGAAAGATCCGAAAAAGGTACTAAGTGTGATTGAGGGAATTCCAGTTACCGACAATTTCTTTGTTCGGAAAGATATAATTCAGGCGACATTGAATATGACAACAGATTGTGCTTCGCAACTTGCCGGGAGAGTGAAGATGTACATGCGTGATAAGTTCGCTCAGGCGTATGTAGAAGAGCTTTGTGAATTGGTAGTGCATTTATTGAAGGGCGGGGAAATTAAAGCGGGAATTGATATTGCCAGAGAAGTTTTAGATGTCGGAACCGAAGAACTCAGGCAAAGCAGATTTAGAGATGTTCGAGGACGGGTTGATGGGTGGCGTTATTTGAAGGCAGTAGAAGGATTCGTTCCGGTCTTTTGCATGATTGCTGGGATGGAAGGATTGAAGCTTTTAAGAGATTTACTTATCAAGGCAATACGGCTAGACAAAGAGGGAGAGGAAGATTCACGTGAAGATTATCTTTATATATCACAAAAAAGAATCGAAGTTGATGAATATCCTGACATGGATGTAAAAAGTGCCTTGGTTAAGGGTTTGAGAGAGTTATGTAAGGGATTGATAGAAGCAGACATGAGAGTGGAAAAAGAGGTCCTAGCGCAACTTCAATGTCAGCCGTACTATGTGTTTGACAGGATTGAAATGTTTTTGCTGCGTTTTTTTCCTAAGGGGCAAGATGAGAGGATTAAAAATGTTATTAGTGATCGGAAATATTACGATAATCATTCAATTCGAACGGAATACCATGAACTTTTGAAAAGGCAATTTGGAAATATTGGGACGGAAGCACAGAATTGTTATTTGGAATATATGGGTGAACGTCCAGATGTCAATGAAGAAATAGATAAGTGGGAGCGTTTCTCAGGCAGGAAAATCACTAAAGACGATGTGTTGAAACATTGGCGGATTGAGAAGCTTCGACGGCTGGAGGGCTTAAGTAATGTTTTACCTGAGCAATGGCAACAGGAGTATTACAAACTAGTCGAGGAGTTCGGAGAACCACAGAGATTAGGTGAGGAAACTGTTAGTGAAAGCTGGGAGGGACGATATGGGAGCCCGATATTGGCGGAGGAGCTTGAAAAGAAAACGGTTGAGGAGATTATTGAATATTTAAGGATTTGGGAGGCGCCGGATGGGTGGCAATGGGGAAAAATGTGTCCGGAAGGATTGGCGGATGAGGTTGCGAAGGTAATTGAGAAGAGATTTGAGGAGTTCTGTGATAACGCAACTCAATTCATTGATTTGGAGGCCACGTATGTGCGAAGGTTTCTTCGCGTGGTGGAAACTAAATGCAGAGAAGGCGTGATAATTTCGAGGAAGCCTATTTTGGATCTATGCAAATGGGTGGCAAATCAGTCGCTTGAAATGCTCCCTTTGACAGAAGGAAAGGATAACGATTGGTCAGGAGCACAAGACGCCGTTGTGGGACTTATTGAGCTGGGAGTGACTCGTGACAAAGGTAGAGTCCCATTCGAGTATCGGCAATTAGTATGGGAGTGTATTGAGCCAATTACACGTTCACCTGATCCGACTCCTGAAAGGGAGAAGCAAAGTCGGGAAGACAATGCGAACTTTGAGCCAATTCATCTTGCCATCAATTCAACGCGAGGTCGTGCACTTGAAGGAATTATTAAGTACGGGTGGTGGGTAAAGAATAATTTAAGTGAAGGAAATGTAATCCTTGATAACTTTGAGGGAATAGAAGAGGTTCGGACCGTTTTTGAAGAACATCTTGACGTAGAAAAGGAACCGCTGCTTGCTATTCGCGCCATTTACGGACAGTGGTTTCCACAGCTAACGGTTTTAGGAAAGAAATGGGCTGAGAAGAAGACAGATATCATTTTCCCAAGTACGAACAAAAATATGAATGATTTTATGTGTGCTGCATGGGATAGCTATATAAAGTTTAGTAATGTATATGATAATGTGTTTCAATTGCTGCGTGATAAGTACTCGTGGGCGATTGACCGAATGAAGAAACAGGGTGAGAGAAAAGATGAACACGAAGATGTTGATAGACGGCTCTCACGGCATCTGGTATTAATGTATACACGTGGAGTTTTAAATCCTGCAGATGAATTGTGGCAGAAGTTCTGGGAGGATGCCCCGGATCGAATACGAAAGGAGGCAATTGAGTTTATCGGGAGAATTCTTCGTGATCGTTCAAACAGCTTTGAGCCAGATATTATCAAGAGATTCTGCGATTTATTTGAAGATAGGCTTAAGAAGATCGAGGGTATTGATGAGAAAGAACGGTCTGGGGAGGAGTTCACGGCCTTTGGCTGGTGGTTTGAGGGTGAGGCTACAGAAGAAGAGTGGCTGCTTGAGCAGTTGGAGAGAGTATTGATTTTAACAAAGGGAAGAATTGACTGGAACCACAAGGTTGTCGAACGGTTGAATAAAATGTTTGAGAAGTATCCTAAAAAAGTCTTGGCGGTCTTGAGGAAGATATGTGATGGTGATTACGAGGGATGGTCAATGATTAGCAACAAAAAGGTATATGAGGACGTTCTGAGGAAAGCCTTGAAGAGTAAGAACAGTGAAGTCAAGTCTTGCGCAAATGACTTTGTGAACCATCTGGGGGCAATGGGGTACCAAGAATTTAGAAAATTGGTCGGAGAGGGTGAATAAAAATGATTAGTGATTAATGACTCCGTCAAAAGGCACCGGAACTTCGATATTTATTATTTCTCCGTGAAATCTGCGTAATCCGCGATAGAAATACTCCCTCGTCGCAAGATGATTGTCCCCCCAGCACAGGGGTGGGTAAAACGGACAAAGCATTCCTTACGTTTGCACCCCCGCCCAGAGGACGGGGCTAAATACGCTCAACGCGGGGCGTCGAGTTGTTGTAGGGCAAGGCGATAATAAAATTAAAAGTGGTTCGGGTATATATGGTTCGGGTAAGGGCGGTTCACGAACCGCCCCTACGTTCGGGGACAAGGATTGCCGCGTTCGGCTGCGCCTCGTTCGCAACGACCCTGCAATAAATTTCGGGGCTAAATACAAAGACAACCCCGCCCACAGGTGGCGGGGCTAACCATTATTTGAGATTGCCGCGTTTCGCTCGCAATGACCTCTATGGACAAGCGACAGTCACCGTTTTTGCGTACTGCCCCCAGCCATTCATAGGTGGCTGTCCTTATTTTATCTTAGCGGAATCGGTAATATAACAAACGGGGCCTATACCGAATCAATCAGTATAGGCCCCGAACTGGTGCAAATCATAATGTCATACCTTTGGCGCCATTGCTCCACTTAGAGACGCGTTACCGTTATATCGTCGTAGTAAACCGACGATGCCCCGTTGCCGAACAGGTCAATGGCTCCAAGTGTTCCATTCACATTGTCGTCCCACTGGTCGGTAGCAATCAGTTCGCCATTGTAGTACTTGTCGACGGTGTTGTTGTCCAGGTCGATAATGTACTTCAGTTCGACCCACTGGTCGTACAGTATCGTGGCTTCGCCACCGTGCCAGAAAGCGATTGTTCCGGCAGCCAAGTCAAACGACGTCTGGCCTGACCAGTCATTGGGACCACCATCGTTGTACGTATTCAGCAAGATAAAATAGGTAGTACCAGTGGTGCCCGAGGGAATGTACTGCATGGCCGAGAGTTCCAACATCCCGCCGGCCAGGTCAAACTCGTGCACCAGGTCGGCACTGCCGATGACCTCGACGGAATTCAAGCCACTGACGGCAAACGCATCCGAAGCCGGCGCGCCCGCCCCGGCCGTGTTGTCCCAGCCCTTCCATCCTCCCTGGCCGTGCAAGTCACTGCCAGCGGCATAGGACTCGAAATCCTCTGCAAACACGAACTCAGGTACTTCGACTTCGCCTTGTGCGGGGACGCCTATAAGCTCCACTTCGGCTATCTGCATACTATTGTCGGCTGCTGCGTCTCGAAGAGCCGTAAATAGAACTTGATAGTGAGCGTATGCCACCGTATTATCAAACGAGATCGGTGTGGCATTCATCCTGAAGCGCGGCCATTCTGTCTCCTGGGCGAAATCGACGATATCTCCAACGGCAATCAGCTCGTATGGCCCATCGATACTCTCATTAGAACCATAAAGTTCAAATGCAGCCGGATCACGCGCTGGCGAGTCATTGGCTGTGGTGAAAGTCATTCCCGTAACAATAGTCGGGCCGGCCGATGGTGTAACCTGGAAACCAGAGGGCTCTTCACCGGGGTCAAAATTTCCACCAAAATTAAGATACTTCGTCCTCTTGGTATTATCGATCACCAATGGAGGCAGCTCACCACACGGCGTATAATTAGCAGAAGGGTCGCCACCGCAGGGAAGTCCCGTCGGAATACCCTGGACTAAATCCCCTGGCGCAGTGACATCAGCGGGTGTCGGTTCGGGGACTCCTATAAGCTCCACTTCGGCTATCTGCATACTATTGGCGCTTGCTGCGTCTCGAAGAGCCGTGAATAGAATTTGATAGTGAGAGTATGCCACGTCATTATCGAACGAAATCGGCGTTTCATTCTTTGTGAAGCGCGGCCATTCTGTCTCCTGGGCGAAATCGACGATATCGCCACTGGCAATCAGCTCGTACGGTCCATCTATGCTCTCATTAGAACCATAGAGTTCAAATGCAATTGGATCACGCGGAGCTTCATCATTCGCCGTGGTTAAAGTCAGCCCCGTAACAATACTCGGGCCATCTAATGGCGTAACCTGGAAACCTGAAGGAGCTTCATCGGCGTCAAAATTTCCAGCGAAATTCAGATACTTCGTCCCGCTGTCATTATCGATTACCAAAGGAGGCAGCTCACCACACGGCGTATAATTAGCAGAAGGGTCGACACCGCAGGGAAGTCCTGTCGGAATACCCTGGACGATATCTCCCGGTGCGGTAACATCAAGCACTTTAACCGGTAACATCATGTTGACCGCGTTGAGGAAAATCTGTTCGCCATCTGGAAGCAGATCATAGATACCCGCCGTTTCTGAGCTTATGCCATCAGCCTCGCGAGCGCCGCTCAGGAACACCAGCCGATGACCGGCCAGCGTGTCCGTTTCGGCCCCGCCGGCGTGTGTCAACAAGGTCCCAGCCGGCCATTCGCCGATAACCATGCCCCCAACAGGACCATTGCCCGCTGCTGAAATCGTGGCCAGAACTGTCCCGTCGGCGTTCACCGGATCGGTATTGATCGAGGTGCCCCGCGCCACAGTTGTCCCGTCGGTGGGATAGACGACAACACCGGCAAATGGATTGTCCATGGTGCCGTCGGTCAGCGGGATTCCCGCGAAGATCGGGTGGGTCGGGTCGTTGACCGTCAGCGTGACGTCCCCTGTGATGTCCTCCATGGTCGTGCCGGTGGTGTAGCCCATGCGGCTGGACCGCAGGGCCCAACCCTGCATGATGATCATGGGAGTGGAAATGCTGTTCCACGCCGTGGCTCCATCGTTCTGATAACCACCACTGGCGACCGAGCGACTGATGATCACCAGATCCACCGCATTTAGAACCGCCGGATCGGGGGCGCTCGTCGTGATATAGCGCATCACGTTGTAGCCGTTGGCCGTCAGCAGATCGGTGTACCCCTTATCGGGCGCCTCGGTGAAGCCAGCACCGCTTGCACCGGCCGAGGGCACGTCATCAGCTTCATGGAAGGAGACCCAGATGATATTGGCAGCGGTGGCCGACATAACGACACGGATGTCGTCTGTGCGGATTGTGCCGGAGCCACCGGGCTCTCCATCACCTACACCAATGTACAGCTTCACAGCCGTTGACGGGTCCACGCCGGAGAATTTGCTCAGCGGAATCGTCCAGTCTCTCCACATATCAATCATTGTGGCCTCAGGATTCGCATGAGTTACTACAGCGACTGCACCGGTATCATCTTCCAGCACCACATATATCGGCTCGGGAGTATTGAAGGGTATGCCAATGTCTGTAGATGCATCATCAGCACTTATGTTACCCACAATATCTACGTTGTCGAACACGAAAGTGCGCTTCTCGCCGGCTTGGTGTGAGGTAACGGCCAGACCGATGAGGACGGGGTCCGTCATCTCAATTGTCGCCGGATCCGTGCCTTGCTGGGCCCAATCGACGCCATCGGCGGACATTGAGACCGTGAAGGTGTTGCCCTCGCGAACCAGTCGGACGTAGTACGGCGGGGCGATACCAGTCAGCGTGCGGTTCGAAGAAGAACTCTCGCCCTGGACGGGACGCCATTGGAATGTGCCGCCGTCACCGTCGCCGCCGGTGATCGCGCCAAAAACGTTGATGGAGTTGGGGTCGAGGCTTTGACGGATCATGACTCCACCCTTGGCCCAACTGTTTGAGCCGGTGCCATTATCGACTACGCGTGCGGTAATCGTAGCGTCTCCGGTCAGCTCCCTGTACGCGTAGTGGAACTGATCCGATGTACCCCAGATGTCGGCCCCTGAACCGGTTATCGTGTAGGTCCCGGTCGCTTCGTCGAGGCTGGCACTGCCCTCAGGACCCGGTCCGCCATGGAACCGTAACGTCAGCTCCGAAACTCCGCCGTATGTCAAGTCCGCAGGCGTATCCAAAGCAACCTCAGAGAGGAACGGCTCAACACTATTGTCATAGTCCAGAGTTACCTCGTCGTCACTGATCAATATGTATTTAGTCGTATCGAAGCTCCAGACCGGCCCCGGATTCGTCGTGAAACCGGCAAACTCATCTACTTTCCAGTAGTAGGTCATAAAGGGCTCCAGCGGTCCGGGGTCAAGCGTTGTTTCCATCATCATACCCATGGACGTACTCATATCTGAAGCCGCTACGGCCGCCTCATCTGTACCGAAGTACACATTGTGCAGAACCGCACCCTTGCCGGCCGTCCAGCTTAGCTGGGCATCAATGGCTACTTCCGTTGCACCATCTTCCGGGCTTGGGAAATGTGCCTCCGGAGCCAATGTCGAGAAGCTCCAGAGATCACCCTCGGTAACGGTTCCATCGGCTTCGACCGCGTCAACTCGCCAATAGTAGGTCGTCCCCGCCTCCATGGCTGGGGCGATTAATGCAACCGCCGTCTCACCAACCAGGTCTGATTCGTCGATGGTCTCGTCCGTGCTCAGATATACCTTGTTGGAAGCAGCCGTGTATGCCGCGATCCACTCCAACGTCAACGTATCTACCTCAATGGCACCATCAGCCGGGATGGGCGCAAAAGCCTTTACCGGGCCAGAGCCACCACCTGGACTTTCGGCAGGGCCATCACCCTCAGGTACGTAATCAGGATTCGTCGTCAGGACGATCTTGTCAATAATAGAGCCGTCCTCACGAATGTAGAGATTCAGGGTATGGACACCAACGTCTGTAATATCAATAGTCGCTGGATCGGGATCTCTGGTGTGGTTGGTCCATGTATATTCTCCACTATAACCATCTATTCTATCAGCACTGTCAGTTGCCTGTCCGTCCAGCCCTGCGTGGCAGGAATCATCGCTTCCACCGGCGCTCCAGGCCCGGATCCAGACATAATGCGTGCCGGTCTTTACGAATGTGATCTGGAAGTCCAAACGCGGGCTACTATCGACGTATCCAGTGTCAATGTTGGTTCCCTGATTCGGTAGGGACTGCATACCAACGAGGCCGGTAAAGCCCTCTGTCGCTGTGACCATCTCCCACGTGTGGTCGCCCTGGGCGACGTTGTAATGGAATCTCTCTGCTTCCATTGACACGATGCCGTCTGCGTCATCGGCCTGCAGGAACGGCTCTGCTGCGTTCAATACACCTGTAGTTAGACCCAACATCAAAACAAAAGAAGTTAAAAAAATCAATTGTTTAAACATAATACATCTCCTTAAAAACTCTTTTTGTTCAAGAAGATTAAATTTTTGCTTTGGCAACAAGCCAAAACATTTGTTTGTTGTTATCGACAAGCCAATAAACAGACATTCCACGCCTGGTTGTGCCTGTCTCAAACAACCTTTACACAAGCAACAAAGAATCTTCACCAAACCCTGTGCTTGTTAAAAATAAATTTATTGTAGGACCTGGCTTTTTGGCCGCCTCCTTGTGGAAGCCGTGTTTGAACTGTAAGTTTAAATAGAAATTCCACCTCCGAGGTATCAACCTCACTCCAGCTCTGTTCCTCACCTAAAACGCTTTAGGTGTTTGCCCAGGAACTATGGATATTCTACACTCCAGAAAGTCAAACTCCGTATAAACTCCCTGGCTTTACACACTATCTTTGTACCAAATTAGCTATATTCCCGTCAAGTGAAATCTATCAAATTATATATTTTTTCACTACTACCTTACGACATTTTAATTTGTGGATAGAGGTTGTTCCCGTTTGATGCGGAATTCAGCCAATTAACAAACTGGATTCCCGCTTTCGCGGGAATGACAACTCACAAAATCAAATGTCATAGAGTAGTAGTGGATTCTGATACTTTATGCTTGTTTCCACAACCTGCGAAGATATTCGACGGATTTCGGAAGCACTTTTTCCGCTGGGCCGGAGGGTTTGCGGCACTCTAATTCGATGAATCCGCTGTACCCCATCTCTTTGAGCGTTTGAAAGCCGGGGGTAAAGTTCAATGAGCCAGGTCCCGGTTCCACACGAGTATTTTCAGCTACGTGCACGTGCTTTATCCACCTGCCGGCTTTGGAGAGCGATTGCGGTATGCTTAGCTCTTCGAGCTGCATGTGAAAGAAATCGCAGGTAAGGCCGATATGGCCATGGTTCAATGTTTCGCATAGTTTAGCAGCGTGAGGGACGGTGTTAAGGTATTCCGACTCATAATGATTAACCGGTTCAAGCAGAAACATCAGCCCTCTTTCCTGCGCCTGGTCGCCCAGGGCCGGCAACTGCTCGATGAGCAGAGCATCCTGGGCCTGTTCAACCGTGGCGTAAGGGCCTGGGTTGGTGATTCGGTCCGGATTATCCTCAATGAGTACCGGCGGTACATTTACACAAGCCACCCCCAATTCCGCACAAATATCAAATAATTTCAGAAAACTGTCCCGACACTGTTCTCGAACCTTTTTGTGGGGACTAAGCAGTGAGCCTGAAAATCCAAGAGACATCGAAACAAGCGGTAAAGGACTATCGGACAGGCATCTGCGCAGCTCGTCAAGGTAGTCATTTAAGAACCTGCCCGGCAGTGAGATTGCATCAAAGCCAAACTTGGCCGCATTGGTGAGCCTGTCGAGAACCCGGTCGCCAGGCAGCACTTCAAGACGACAGGAAATCCTGCATTTTTCTTTCGGATATTCAGACATAAATTGGCCCTTTAATGTTAGTTGCCGGCCTTGAGCGTGGCGTTTTAAGTTCAAAATTAAAAACAGTTGAAATCGCAACCGGCCTTTTGTATATTCTGCCAAAGATTGGTAATTTAATCAAAGCATTATTGGATTGGTTGAAGCCACCCCCAAACAAGCCTTCGGCGAGCTCAGGCCAGGGTTTGAGGGTGCCATCCAGTATTCCATTAAAAACGCAAAGCTTTTAGATAGAAAAACAGTAATGGAGTAATTACGATGGAATCGAAACCTAATGCTATTGTTGCACAGTCCGGCGGGCCGACGGCGGTAATCAACTCAAGCGCCTGCGGTGTAATACAAGAATCGATGAAATCGGGTAAAATCGGCAGTGTAATAGGTGCAACGAACGGCATATTAGGGGTGCTCAAGGAAGATTTGTTTGATATCTTGGCTGAAAGACCCGAGGCAATCGAGGCACTAAAGCAAACGCCTGCAGCAGCCATTGGTTCATGCAGATACAAACTGAAATCACTGGAAGAATCAAAAGCCGATTTCGAGAGAGTGCTCGACGTCTTCAAGGCCCACAACATCCATTACTTCTTCTATGCAGGCGGCAATGACTCGATGGACACCGCCGACAAGGTCAACAAGTTAGCCGCAGATGCCGGCTACGAGCTGGTTTGTATCGGCATTCCGAAAACGGTCGATAACGACCTTGCCTGCACCGACCATTGCCCCGGCTATCCCAGCGTTGCAAAATATGTCGCAACCTGTGCGGCCGAAGCCGGCCGAGATACCGAGGCACTCTATACGACAGATACCTGCACTATCTTGGAGGTGATGGGAAGAAACGCCGGCTGGATAGCGGCAGCGACGGGCCTTGCCGCTCGAAGCCCCGAAGATGCACCGCATCTTGTTTATATGCCGGAAGCGGCCTTTTCATTCGATAAGCTCGTCAGCGATGTCAAGGAAGTGCTGAAACGATTGGGGAGGGTCTTTATTGTTGCCGGCGAAGGACTAAAAGATGAAAATGGAGAATACGTAACAGCAGACAAGGGAACATTCGGTAAAGACAGTTTCGGGCACGTTCAGCTCGGCGGTGTCGCTGAGATGCTCAAAGCCGTGATAGAAAAGGAAGTGGGCATAAAGGCCCGCTTCAATAAGCTCGGCACTAACCAGCGAAGTGCTATGCACTTTGCCTCTCTGACCGACATCAACGAGGCATATATGTGCGGGCAGATGGCGGTCAAGCATGCGACCGAAGGCGTGAACGGTAAAATGGTTACTCTGGTTCGCGAAGAAGGGCCACAATACAGATGCACAACAGGCCTTGCGGAGTTAAGGGACGTAGCCAACGGTGAAAAGAAAGTGCCGGCTGAGTTTATAAACGATAAGGGCAACCATGTCACCGATGCGATGTGTGATTACGTTCGGCCTCTGGTACAGGGCGAAGCGCCCATAAGAATCGATGAGGACGGCCTGCCCGTGTTTATGAGATTCGAGCGTAAACCGTTAGAGAAAAAACTGTCAAAATATTTATAGTGAATGAGTGAATGCGTGGATGGGTGAATGTGTGAATGAGTAGATGCGTGAATGCGTGAATGAGTAGTCCCTTTGACGAATCAATCATCCACGAGAAAGGACAAAGATGACAGAACTGTTTGACATTAAGGGAAAAGTAATTGCGATTACCGGAGGCGGGGGAGTTCTTTGCGGCACAATGGCTAAGGCACTCGGTGAGGCCGGTGCAAAAATCGCAGTTCTGGATTTAATCGAAACGGCTGCAGAAAAGATCGCCGATGAAATAAAAACCAACGGTGGTCGAGCTGTTGCGGTTGAATGTGATGTACTGGACAAAAACAGTCTGGTCGCGGCCAAAGAGAAAATCACATCCGAGCTTGGCAAAATCGACATATTGATTAACGGGGCCGGCGGGAACAAAAAAGAAGCCACTACCTCGCCGGATTTATCTTTTTTTGATTTGCCGAGTGAGGCCGTTCGGTTTGTTTTCGACCTGAATTTCCTTGGGACTTTACTACCGACGCAGGTTTTCGGCAGAGAGATGGCTGAAAACGGCGCCGGTGTAATATTAAATATTTCCAGTATGAATGCTTTTCGTCCCTTAACCAAGATACCCGCATACTCGGCGGCCAAAGCAGCTGTGAGCAACTTCACACAATGGTTAGCGGTGCACGTTTGCCGGAACTATTCTAAAGACATCCGCGTCAATGCGATCGCGCCGGGATTTTTTCTGACCGAACAAAACCGGTTCCTCCTGACCGATGAAAAAACCGGCGAGCTGACCGGCCGCGGCAGTACAATTATCGACCATACGCCGATGGGGAGATTCGGCCAGCCGGAAGAATTGCTCGGAACGGTTATGTGGCTGTTGAGCGATGCAGCGAAATTCGTTACGGGAGTTGTCGTCCCCGTTGACGGAGGTTTCTCCGCCTTTAGCGGAGTGTAAGAAATAGCCCGATGCTCGACGTCCGTCGCTTGATATCGAGTATCGAGAATCAAGTATCGAGAATCGAGAATGAGGAGAAAGAAATGGTTGATGTTGACCCGGCGAAACCGTTAAAGGATTTTGAGCCGAAACACGAGTTCTTTATCGGCATTGATTCGGACGGCTGTGCCTTTGATACGATGGGAATTAAACAACGGGAATGTTTTTGTCCGTGGCTGATTGCTTATTTTGGGCTGCAGCCGGCAGCGCAGGCTGCTCGCGAATGTAAGGACTTCGCCGACCTCTTTTCCAAAACACGCGGGGCGAACCGGCACAAAACGGCCAAGCGCATCATATCGGAGCTGCTTCCGAATCATCCGATGACCAAGGCCAGGAATTTCAAGGTTCCACAATACCCGCATTACTTTGCGTGGGTTGATGACCCTAAAAGCCTGCTTAGCAACGATGGTTTAAAGCAGGCCATTGACAAAGCCACGGACCCGGAGGTCAAAAGCGAGCTGGAACATGCGCTCGAGTGGAGCGAGCGAGTCAACTGGGCCATCGGGGAAACCGTCAAGGGTATGCCGCCGTTTCCGTTTGTGCGGGAGAGTTTAGAGAAAATCCAGCCGTTGGCCGATGTAATCGTTGTCTCGGCAACACCATGCGAGGCGCTTACGCGTGAATGGGAAGAACATGACATCGCCAAGTACGTAGAGGTTATAGCCGGCCAGGAAATGGGCAAAAAAGCCCAGCACCTTGACTACGCCACAAAGGGCAGGTACGAAAAGAACCACGTTTTGATGGTCGGCGATGCACCGGGAGATATGAAAGCCGCCAAGGCCAATAATGCCCTGTTTTATCCGATTAATCCCGGCGATGAGGTCGAATCGTGGAAGCGGTTCCACGATGAGGCTGTTGATAAATTTGTCAACGGCGAATACGCCGGTGACTACGAGAAAAAAGTGATTGCGGAATTCGATGCGTACCTGCCGGAATTGCCCCCGTGGGAAAAATAGAAATTTGTTTTTCACGCAATACGACATACGCGATACGCACGACGAGTCAAATGGTAATTGAACGACAAAATAAAGATGGTTCAGTAGAAAACAGTCAGGCCGGCGAGGCGATTGCCGAGTTCTTCGCACAAAATGACTATACCGGCAAACGGATTCTGCTGATAATTCCCGACAATACCCGCTCAGGGCCTATAGGCGATATATTCAAAATCATTTATGACCATCTGGAGCAAAAGGCAAAGGCTATTGATTGCCTGGTTGCGCTGGGGACCCACCAGCCCCTGAGTGAAGAGCAAATCCGTACCAGACTTTGTATGACAGCGGATGAACGCAGCAGCAAGTACGCATCGGTAAAAATTTTCAACCACGAATGGGAAAAACCGCAGACGTTCACTTCCATCGGTCGAATCTCCGCTGATGAAATCGAACAAATAAGCAGAGGTCTGTTTCGCGAAGAGGTTGACATAGCCATTAACAAGCTGATTTTCGAATACGATGAGTTTTTTATCGTGGGCCCGGTATTTCCACATGAGGTTGTCGGCTTTTCCGGCGGGCATAAATACATCTTCCCCGGAATCGCAGGCGACGATATTATTCATTTTTTTCACTGGCTAAGTGCCGTGATAACAAACCCTGTTATAAACGGCAACAAATGGACGCCGACACGGCGGGTAGTTGAAAAGGCAGCCTCGCTTATAAAAATGCCGCACAAACTTTTCGCTATCGTGGCGCTCGAGAAAGAACTTAAGGGAATCTTTATCGGGGATGTGATTGAAGCCTGGGAAAAGGCGGCGGACCTGTCGGAGCAGGTACACATTACATACAAAGACAAACCATATAACACGATTCTTGGCATCGCCCCAGAAATGTACGATGACATCTGGACGGCCGCCAAGGTGATGTATAAACTTGAGCCGATACTTGCCGACGGCGGGACATTGATTATTTATGCGCCGCACATTACGGAAATATCATATACGCATGGCAAATGGCTCGATAAAATTGGTTATCATACCCGCGATTATTTCCTCAAACGCATGGAGAAGTTCAGTGGTATCCCCAGAGGGATTATCGCCCACTCCACTCATTTGAAGGGCATTGGCACTTACGTTGACGGTGTCGAAAAGCCGCGGGTTAACGTCGTGCTGGCCACAAGTATCGATAAGCAGCGCTGCGAAAAGGTGAATCTCGGCTATATGAATCCTGATGAGGTAAACATAGCCGACTACGAAAACAAAGAAGACGAAGGCATTCTGGTTGTTCAACACGCCGGTGAAGTGCTGCACCGATTGAGCAATGGATATATACCGACTATTCCAAAGCAATAAACCAAATACAAAATACGAAAGGTGATGTTTTAAGGAGTAACAAGAAATGCCAAAAGCAGATATCGGCCTTATCGGCCTGGCAGTAATGGGTGAAAACCTCATCCTGAATATGGAAAGCAAGGGCTTTACAGTGGCCTGCTTCAACCGTACCGTCTCGAAGGTGGATAAATTTATCGAGGGCCGAGCAAAGGGTAAGAATATCATCGGCTGTCATTCCATCGAAGAGCTTATCGAAAACTTAAAGACGCCCCGCAAGATTATGCTGATGGTCAAAGCCGGTGCAGCGGTCGATGCATTTATCGAAAAGCTGCTGCCTCATCTCGAAGACGGTGACATAATCATCGACGGCGGCAACTCGCATTTCCCCGACACTATGCGGCGCACCGCGTACGTCGAGAGCAAGGGCAAACTTTACATCGGCACCGGCGTTTCAGGCGGTGAAGAAGGCGCACTGCGAGGCCCGTCAATTATGCCCGGCGGCTCACCACCTGCATGGGAGCACATCAAGCCCATCTTTCAGGCTATATGTGCAAAGACCGATGATGGCGACCCCTGCTGCGAATGGGTCGGCGAGAACGGGGCCGGGCACTTCGTGAAAATGGTACACAACGGTATCGAATACGGCGATATGCAAATGATATGCGAGACCTACCAGATGATGGGCGAAGGCCTTGGAATGACCAACCAGGAAATGCACGAGTGTTTGGTCGAATGGAACGAAGGCGAGCTCAACTCGTACCTTATCGAAATCACGCGGGACATACTTGGCTACAAGGACGAGGACGGCAATGAGGTTATCGACCTTATCCTCGACACGGCCGGACAGAAGGGCACAGGCAAGTGGACGGCCATCGAGGCGCTGAACCTCGGCCAGCCCCTGACGCTTATCGGGGAGGCTGTTTTCTCTCGCTGTCTGTCTGCATTAAAAGAAGAACGCGTTGCTGCATCCAAAGTTCTGTCCGGTCCGAAGCCGAAATTCAGTGGAGATAAAAAGGCCTTCATCAACGATTTGCGTCAGGCACTTTACGCGGCGAAAATCGTCAGCTACGCCCAGGGCTATCAACTTATGCGTGCCGCGGCCATAGAGCACAACTGGAACTTAAACTACGGCGGTATCGCCCTGATGTGGCGTGGCGGCTGCATAATCCGCTCGGTCTTCTTAGGCAAAATCAAGGAGGCCTTCGACAAAAATCCGGCCTTGACGAACCTGCTGCTCGACCCGTTCTTTAAGGATGCTGTCGAAAAAGCACAGCCCGCCTGGCGACGAGTTGTTACCACAACGGTCGAGATGGGTATTCCGATGCCGGCTACGAGCTCGGCCTTGAGTTTCTACGACGGTTATCGCCACAAGCGCCTGCCGGCCAATTTGTTACAGGCCCAGCGAGATTATTTCGGCGCCCATACTTACGAACGTGTTGACAAGCCGCGAGGTGAATTCTTCCACACGAACTGGACCGGACGAGGCGGAAAAACCGCAGCTTCAACATATACGGTATAAACGTCATTCCGAGCGCAGCGGGATTGAGGAATCTGTTTTAATAGACCCCTCGACTCCGCTCGGGGTGACAACCTTCTATAAAATAGTAATCCATCAATATAGCAGTGACAAAGTACTGTTTTTATACTGGGTGTTTTTACCTGTATTAAGATCGGATTTTAATTTCACTACCAAAGAGATATAAGAATCTCTCTAACTTTTCCGCCCCCCTCGTTCCGAGCTTAAGTTCCTTTCCTACTTTGTGCATTCGCTCAAGATAAGTTGTATAATATTTCTTCATTGCATTATCACGACTAATCTTTTTAAGCTCCTTGAAATCTCGAAACACTCCTCGTCTGAAAACTTCTATCAATTTATTATCAAGTATCAATGCTCGGTGCTTGTCGATTGATACTTTCAGGAAGTAAAGAAACTTCGTATATGTTGATGGTCCAAGACCTTTTATATCTTTAATTTTGCGATACGTATTTTGCCAATGTCCAATTTGAATATGCTGGGGGATGCTGTTCAAATGTTCGATAAGTCGCTTGATATTTTCATTTACCATACTCTTGATACGACCTCGGCTTCCAGTCGGCCAGCCCCATACAAGAGTGGCACAAATGAATTTTTTCCACGCTTTATCCGTCTTGTCCTTTTTTGCCTGCTCCGCATAATGAAATACGTCTTCGCGAGAATTTGTGATACATTTCTCCTTTTTGCCAAATAGTGATTCTACTATATCTTTACAACCTTTCTTTCCCTCTTTCTCTTCCCATATCCTCTTTTCCGATGTGGATGAATGTTCTAACAACGGCATCTCGTCAATAAGCTTTTTGTATTTTTTTAGAGTGGGGCTCAACATCGTAAAATCCTTTCAAAAATATGTTTAGTGTTCACTATAAATAATCTCTGCATACACAAACTCCCCTCTTAATTTCCAGACTATACTCTTTTTAGCTCCAGCGTAAAGAGTTGTCTTAATTGTTCCGAGTTTGCGGCACAATTCACTAAACACTGTAAGCTATATATTGACCTTGCCAGCTAATTCGGGTATTATTTTAGACAATGCCAAATTGGCCAGAATTATGGGGATAACCGGTTAATATGAAGGAAATATACTATGTATAAAATCTTTATGCTAATCGCTGTACCGGCTTTGATAATCGGATGGGTGGCATACGCATATTGGATGCGTAAGGTCTGTGAGGAAGAGAAAGAGCAGCCAAAACAAGAATCCAAACGGCTTACGAAGACCAAGAGCGAGATTGCCGACTGGGCACAGCAAATGGCACAGTTCAAAAAACCTGAGCTTAAGAAGCCATCCGGTCAGGATGACCAAAAAGAAAACGATACGAATGGCTAATATGAGGATTAACAAATGGCCGAGCAATTTCTAACGGAAGATTTCCTGTTGCAAACCGAAACCGCCAAGATTCTCTATCACGAGCACGCTGCGAAGATGCCCATCTATGATTATCACTGTCACCTGCCGGCCGACCAGATTGCCGCCGACCATCGTTTCGAGAACCTTACGCAGGCCTGGCTCTACGGCGACCATTACAAATGGCGGGCAATGAGGGCAAACGGGATAGCGGAGAAATATATCACCGGCGATGCAAATGATTATGAAAAGTTCGAGAAATGGGCACAAACCGTTCCATACTGTATCCGAAATCCGCTCTATCACTGGGCGCATCTGGAATTGAAAAACCCCTTCGGCGTAAAAGACAAACTATTAGGCCCCGAGACCGCCAGGAAAATTTATGAGACCTGCAGCGAGATGTTAAGGACGCCTGAATTTAGCGTCCGCAACATAATGCGCAAAGCCAACGTCAAGTTAGTCTGCACGACTGAAGGGCCGCTCGATTCATTAGAGCATCATAAGAAAATTCGAGCCGACGGCTTTGAAATCAAAGTTCATACCGCCTTTCGGCCTGACAAGGCAATGGCTGTTGAGGACATTACAGCCCTGAACGTATTTATCGACAAGCTCGAAGCAATCTGCGATATGGAAATAGCCAGCTTCCACTTGTATATCGAAGCAATCCGCAAACGCCACGACTATTTCCACGAAAACGGCTGTCGGCTCTCCGACCATGGATTAGATACCGCTTACGCCGAGGATTATACCGAAAAAGAAATCGAAAAGATATTTGACAGGATAAGGTCAGGAAAAGATTTGGATTTGTCGCAGCGCCTCAAATTCAAATCAGCGATGATGGTCGAATTCGCCCTGATAGACTATGAATCGGGCTGGGTCCAGCAGCTCCACTTAGGGGCGCTTAGAAATAACAGTACACGGATGTTCAAAACCATAGGCCCGGATATCGGATGCGATTCGATAGGTGATTTGCAGATAAGCCAGCCGCTTTCAAAATTCCTCGACCGGCTGGACATGAACAATACACTGCCCAAAACGATTCTCTACAACCTTAATCCGAGAGACAACGCCTTGTGTGCGACAATGGTCGGTAACTTTCAGGACGGCTCAGTGCCCGGTAAAATGCAATACGGCTCGGCGTGGTGGTTCCTCGACCAAAAAGACGGAATGGAAGAGCAAATTAACGTGCTCTCGAATATGAGCCTGCTGAGCCGGTTCGTCGGCATGCTGACGGATTCGCGAAGCTTCCTGTCATATCCAAGGCACGAATATTTCCGCAGAATACTTTGCAATATGCTCGGCAATGATGTCGAAGCAGGGCTGCTGCCGAACGATTTGGGTCTGCTGGGAAAAATGGTCGAGGATATCTGCTTCAACAACGCCAAAAACTATTTCCCAATGGAATTGGATTATTGACTATTGACAATTGACCATTGATTATTGACAATTGACCATTGATTATTGAACATTTCGTTTCGATAGTAAATAGACAATAGAAAATAGTCAATTGAAAAGGGTCGGTGCCCGAGTGGCTAAAGGGAACGGGCTGTAAACCCGTTGGCGTAAGCCTACGTTGGTTCAAATCCAACCCGGCCCATTTTTTCCCAGGCTTTATCATTTCTATAGGCAAGGAGTGTATCAATGAAAAAGCAAATTGAATTAAGCAAGGCAAAATGGCTGGTTGAGCCGGGCTGCGTTGTCCTGGTAACATCCGGCACTATGGAAAATGCGAACGTGATGACCTTTAGCTGGCAAACGCCCGTAAACAACGCTGACCCCTGCCTGGTACTGCTGGTCATAAATCATATCAGGTATTCTTATAAGCTGATAAAGCAAAATCACGAACTGGCTATCAACGTCCCCGGCGAAGAACTGCTCGAACAAACTCATTTTGTGGGGACCGTGACAGGCAGGAACATCGATAAATTCAAGGAAAGTGGTCTGACACCAATACCCGCCAGAATAGTTGAGCCGCCATTGATAGAGGAATGTGCGGGACATCTGGAATGTCAGGTAGTGGAAACATTTAAGATGCAAACACACGATTTATTGGTTTGCGAGGTCGTCCGAGCGGTGGCCGATGCAGATTTCTTTGATGGCAGGTGGATTCCGGAAAGGTTTCACACATTACACTACCTCGGCGGGAACAAGTACGGCCTGATGGAGCGTGCGGTTGAGGCACGGGTCAACGAGACAAATGCGGAATAAACAAGGTTGGACATATAAATATCACGCCGTATCGCACAATCCCTGAACTTCGGCGGTTACAGGCTGGACAAAAGGAGAAATTTGTATATAATGGTATTCGTGCTCAAGCTGGTTGATTCAGATAGAGTCTTTTGCAAAATTGAGGTGAGGCATAACTATATAATTCAGTTCAGTAAAAAAGAGGTGAACTATGTCAGAAAATCTAAATCGCCGTAGTTTTTTGAAGAGAACTGCCGCTGCATCTACAGGTGCCACATTTGCTTTAAGTTTTGAAGAGAAGGCCTTATTAGCAGCGATAGCGAAAAAGTCGGCTGCGAGGTTGCCGGGAGGCTCTATTAAAGGTCTGCCAATGGGCAAAATCGGTAATGTCAAGATAAGCAGAATGTTTCCCGGCGGTAATCTGATCAGCGGATTTGCCCACAGTAGAGACCTGATTTACGTATCTTCCCTGCTGAGACAGTATTTTACGGACGAGAAAGTAATGGAGACTTTCGAGATATGCGAAGAATGCGGAATCAATACCGCGATACTGCGGCTCGATGACCACTGCATAAGGATTATGAACAGATACTGGAATAACAGAGGCGGCAAGCTGCAATGGATCGCCCAGGTCAAAATGACGTCAGATGACCCGACAAGTGAGGCAAAAACGGCTATCGATAAGGGAGCTATCGGAGTTTATGTGCACGGCGGTGTCGCAGACAAATTTGTCGAAAACGGCCGCGCGGACCTTCTCGCAAAGGCAGTCGAATTCATCAAGCAAAACGGCGTCCTTGCAGGTATTGGTGGTCACAACGTGGAAGTGCCTATGGCGTGCGAAGAAGCGGGAATAGACGTCGATTTCTATATGAAAACCCTCCACAGCAGTAATTATTGGTCCTTTACCCCGCAAAGAGTTAAGGATAATGTCTGGTCCGGGACACCGGAAAAAACCATCGAATTTATGAGAAAGGTGAACAAGCCCTGGATAGCTTATAAGGTTATGGCTGCAGGAGCCATCCATCCAAAAGACGCCTTCAAGTACGCATACGAAAACGGTGCCGATTTCATTTGTGCCGGGATGTTTGATTTTCAGGTCAGAGAGGATGTAATTATTGCCGGGGACATATTATCAGGCAAATTGAACAGACAACGTCCCTGGAAAGCATAAGAAAAACTTACAACCTGAAAAAAACGGTATCAAGAATTCGTTGCTTCTTTTTTCACTGGAACCTTTTCATATACTCGAGGAACTTCTTTGCCGTTCTGTCCAGATTTTCGATGTCACCTCCGCCCTCTAATACCTCACACATCTCGTAGGCAATATATCCCTGATAGCCGATTTCCCTGAGCGTATTGAAGAATGTTTCGTAATCAATAAAGCCTTCTCCTATCGGGACCGCTCGAATTAAAATCTCGCGCTCCAGATAGTTGGTTAAAGTAAGTTCATAACGATAGCGAGGCAGGCGCACATAGTCGGCTGCGGTGGTGTGGACTATAAAGGGTTTCATCTTCAAAATGGCGGCCCTGATTTCCTCAGAACTCAAACCCTCAAGAGTCGGGGACCAGGCGTCAAAGGCAGCTTTGACATTCGGCAGATTGACTTCCCTGAGAAGCCAGTACATCATATCGTGGTGGATTGCGATATCGTGGTGATTTTGCACGGCAAGGGTAACGCCGTACTGGGCTGCTTTTTGGCCGGCGAGCTTTAATCCTTCGACAACCAGAGCATATTGTTTGTCAAAAGGTATGCCGGGACGCTCGTAACCGGTGAATATTCGCACCATATCGGTCCCCAAATCACGTGCCAATTTGGCCAATTCTCCAACGTAACAGGCCTGGATTTCCACATTCGGGATTCCAGCTTTATCAACCCCCGCCGTAAAATCCGTATATCCGGCCAGGCAGACTAACTCAAGGCCGAGCTTATCGATTTTGCGCCGCAGGGCCTTTCGAGCAGCCGCATCGTAATCTAATGGGGAAACGTGGGGCCTTTTAGCCACTAACATCACACCATCAAATCCAAGCTGCTTGGCTTTGTTCAAAAACTCATCGACACTTAACCTGGCCTGTCCTCGCCAAA
>CAYQKF010000084.1:0-22002 GCA_964417935.1 uncultured Pirellulales bacterium | reverse complement strand
TTCCTACATTCTACAGATTACCTATTTTGAGCGCCAGAAAAATTTGTCACACCCAATATCCTCCGTCTTCTGCAATAATCAATTAAAAAAGGGGGCTTATACCGAATCAATCGGTATAAGCCCCGTATTGCCTGCACTTGCGTTACCGCACCTGTGCCTGCGTTACCCCCGTTGCCGTCTGCGACAGCAGACAAAGAGGTGCAGGCAGATACAAGTAATGCAATTTGTCACTTCAACGACGCAATTAACTGCAACCTAAATCTCGGCTTACGGTGCCGGCCGATATAGCCGAATATCATCAAATAACACCATACCTGAACCGCCTGCCTGCAGATTGTTCTTATCGCCGAAGCCAATAGTAATCGTATTGACATTTGCAAGGTTCACACCCTGAGCCGCAAACTCCTGCAGGTCGATTGTCCATTCCGTCCAGGTATCTATCAACGCCGCATCGGGATTATCGTGATAGATCACCGCACTGCCGTTGAGAGCTACATACATCCGCTCAGCAGCATTAGATGTGTCACCATAGAACCACAGCGATAATACTCCAACACCCTCCTCAGTCCAGTTACGCACCGAGACCAAGGTCATGGTCGCCTCAGAGTATTTGAAATTGTTCTCGTAGAAATACGGCATTGACTGAGAGCCGCCGTGAACAATCGTAGTCTCAACATAATGCTCTCCCGCAGGGAAATTTGGTTCAGCGTAACCTGCCGTGGAACCATTTGTCGTGGTCCCATATCCATCTATCCACGTATTGAATATCTCGTCGGGCGGATAGTCGTTGTAGTCCTCAAAATCATCTACCCCAATGAAGTCGGCTACCGTGAAGCTCCAGACATTACCTACCCATGGACTGTCGGGATTGGTGACATTGACCTCGTCAACACGCCAATAGTAGGTCTTGTTCCACTCCAGATGAGCTACCGTGGGAACGTAGCTGGTGTTATCAAGCGGCTGTCTGGCTCGATAGATTTCCGGCGTTGTTGTGTTAGCGTCAGTGACAGCAGTTTCGTCATCGCCGAAGTACACATCATGCTGGGCGGCTTTAGCACCGGCTATCCAACGAAGCGTAGCAGCTTGTTTGACATCGACAGCTCCGTTAAGCGGGTTAGGCCCAAAGGCCCACAGGTCCACAAACGGTTCCAGGTAGCCACCCTGGATCACTTCGATGTCCCTAATACCGGGGCCTTCCCAGCCCACTTGGCAGTAATCACCATATTCAGTCTCCTTCCACAAGGCCTGGATGTAGTAACGTTTGCCTTCTTCAAGGGTGATGGGCGCGGATGAATAACGCCAGTCGTTCTGAGGCAGCCTTTCGATAGGCACGCTGACGATCAGTTGGGTTTGTGTGTGGTCCCCGGGTGCGGTGCTCAACCACAGTTCGGCAGGACTAAAGCACCCCAGCTTAAAGGTATAATCTCCGGTGAACGGCACATGGAGCCAGGCCTTGATCCTGCCGCCGTACCAGTCACCGAGGTTATTGCCGGAATAAAATGACGTCAGCTCGTTCACCTCCGTGGGATTGTCGGGATAGCGAAGATCCGCCCTGAGGTCGTCGACCTGCCTGCCATCGATGTCTGTCCAGATTTCAAGGGTGCAGGTGCCCAGGCCCGGCATCGTGGTCTGGAAACTCCAAAGGTCTCCCTTACGCAGCTCATCGGCGGTCTGTTCATCCACACGCCAGAAGTAACGCGTATCGGGCTCCAGGGTCAACTGTCCATCCGCCACGGGTTGCCAGGTTGTGATGTCAGGTAGTAACAGAGATTTATATTCCGGGGAGGTCTGATCGGCATTGGCCACCGCCGCGGCGCTGGTGCCGAAGTACACCATGTGTGACTGCACATTGACACCGGCCCGCCAGGTGAGTACGGGGTCCAAACCGATCAGCCGGGCCTCGTTAACCGGGCTGGGATCGTAAGCGGTCAGGGGTGCAATGAAGAAACTCCACACGTCTCCCTTGAGGGGATGGTCCGGGTCATCCTCTGGGATGCCGTCGATGCGCCAGTAGTAGGTCTTGCCCGGGACCAGACTATCGACTTGATAGCTTATCTCAACCTGATTGCCCCTGAACTCGAGCGACTCGGGCGTGGCATTGGTCACAACCTCCAGACTGTCACCGAAATAAACATTGTCAGAAACCGTACTATCGGCTGGGGCCCAACTGAGTTCCAGCGAAACGGTGGAGAGAACGGCGCCGTCCGAGGGCTCGGGGATCGCCGCCTTCTCCAGGGTGAAGTCCAGCAGGTACTTAACCGCATTGAGAAAGATCGTGCTCCCTTCTTCGGTGAGGTTGTACGTACCGTTGCCGGCCAGAGCAGGCTGTTTACCGGTCGTGGCCTCATCAAGCCCACAGCAGAACAGCATACGCGGCCCAGAAGGTGGATAGCCCATGCTGATGTTCTGGGTGGTATCCCAGGCCGCCAACCATACATAACCGTTGTCTTCGCGCACACCGATCAGCGTACCGCCGGCGGCATCCGTGGCGCCGTCCGGGAATGTGGTCTGTGTGGTCACGACATCCACGAGACCGTCCACAATGGTTACACCCTCCATGACCGGATGGTTGGGTTCCAAGATTCGCATTGGTCCGGCCGCGTAGTGCCAGGTGTCACTGGCAGGTACCCAGTTCCAGCGGTTGGCCTGCATATAGAAAGCATTGAGGTTAAGGATCGGCCGGGAGATCTTGCTGTTCCAGTTGCCGATCTCTACAGCACCGTCATCATATTGCCGAGAGTCACTGTCCCGGCTGATAATGATCAGGTCGGCGCGGTTGAGCAACTCCAACTCGGTGCCGTCGAAGACACGCAGTTCCTGATTCGAGAAGCTCATGTCCAGGGTGTAACCCGCATTGGTCAACAGGTCGATAAAGCCCTGGTCCGTGTCGCCGCCGCTCATGTCGTCCGCAACCCAATAGATCTTCGCGTCGGGATCGACTTGCGCCGGGCAAACCCAGGCCATGGAAAACAGGACTACCAAACTCATCCACAAAATGTTACGTCGGTTCATGGTTTTTCCTCCTTCCTTACGGAAAACAATTTGTAAATTTGATGTTGGTAAAACACCGAACACCAAAACCATTTAAAATGTAACGAATTTATTTATTGTATATAACTGTCCTCATTTCAAAAAGAGAAATAATCATACTTTGGTTGCACAAGCACACGGTTATCACTTCAAACCCTATGTCTGGAAGAACAATTCCTCCTCCATTTGGAAAATTTAAAGAATTGTGTCCACGGGAAGACCAAAATCCGCAGATGACTGATTACGCAGGCACAAGTTTCACTAATATAATTTATACCAAATCAGCCACTTTCCCGTCAAGGAAAATCCCTTGAATTTGCATTGGCCTGCGTTTTTTATAAAATTGTGCAGAAATGCGAAATCGCATCCTACTGGATGTTAGCGCTCAAGAACAAGCTCTTTTATCTCAAAAGGTACAGGATAGGCCGTTATCCATACCTCCGGCCTTATTGTGTTCACCTTCATGCGATTCCCCAGCCCAAGGACAACGACATCGATTCTTTTCCCTTCCATTTCGCTGGTTACGGGTATGTAGTACGTGTAGTTCGACTGATGCTCGCGAACACCGCATTCCCACGCGGATGTATGATAGGAAACGCTCCGATCAGGGGCTCCGACATACTTGTCGTCCACGCGGATGGCCGCGTAGGCGCCCTCTGCACCATGCGAACCGTGCACGGCAATAGCCAGGTAGCTGTTCTTCGCAATTTCGCCAAGTGTGCATGAGGTAGACCAGGCACGAACCGGGGGCGCATTCTCATACAGACCGAACACGAGGGATGCCTGCCATGCAGAGCGGTCCAGTAAGGTGCCGCCCTGATACCCCTTGATCTCCGCAACTTTTCCAAAGTAGCCGCCGATACGGAGGTAGCGTACATGAGTGTCTGCGGCAATCGTGGCGGCGATGGTGTTGCCTTCGCCCACAAGGTTGATGGGGGTCCAGGACTTCAAGTCTGCGGAGACGGCAGCGGGTGCTTCCACACATTCTGCATATTGACCATTAATTGTCTTGATCACAAGTTTATCTAAGCTGACAGGTTTCCCGAAATCAACCCGGAGGGCACCTCCGCGGATGATACCTGGTATCTTGATGAAATCAAGGTATATCACGGGACAGTGAAAGAACGTTCCTAACTTCCCGTCGAAAAGGTTTTTGTCCCAGATGTCAAGCTTGTGAAATCTTGCCTGATTAAAGAACGCATCCCGGGCCCTCTGGGCGTGGGGAACTTTCGTGGGGCCTGAACGATCAAGACTCCGGACCTCGAGCGCGTCGTTGTCGGCCGCAAAACAAGTTGCCTCGTAAAGCGCTTCAGCATCCGCCGGTACATCGCACGGTGTCAGGTCACCCAGCTTGCGGTGCAAAGGGCATTCCAGAACTTTGCCTGGGAATCTCACCTCAATGCTCTTGCCGGCGAGCAGTTTCTCATTTGCTTTGCCGCCAAGAATGGCCCTGCTGAACTTGCTATCGCCCGGCGAGAGTCTGATCGATGCTCTCGTGCCTGGAAGGCCCATGAGCTTCATGATAACCGGTTTGCCCGGTATTTCCCGCACAACTTCGTAGGTGCAGCCGGAAACACCCACCTCATTGACGGGTCGGGTAGTGGCCATGACCAGACAGGAACGAAACGGTGGCACTTCGACCTCTACGGTTGAGCCATGCTTGAAAGTACCAAGAACCTTCTCGGACGGATGAAACTGCCTGAGTTCGACATCGCCTTCCGCCGTCAGTCCTATCTCACTATCCAGCTTGACAGGATACTTTGTCGGGTTCCCAGTGAGGTTTCGCAGTGTGATAAACCGGGTTGTTTCATCGCCGCGAGAGACAGCGTGCGGGCCGTATCTCCGAGGAAGCACCATGCCATTGACAAGGATTTCCCGGTACCTTCGATGAAGATTATAAATCCTGGCCAGTTTCGGGAATTCATCATCACGCAGTAGCCATGGGTTACCATATATCTCCGGGGCCAGGATCAAGCAGCGGTTGAAAGCCTGAAGAATCAGATCATCTTCCCAGTAGTCGAGACACGCTCGTGCTACGCAGCGAAGCGCTACTTCGCAGAGTAGTAGTAGTCCAACCAATATGCGCACACAACGTACGAACACGGCCGACACGTGACTGTTTTATCCATTCGAAAAACTCCTGATTCTGCTTAATACATGATTGTGTTATCCCGAAACAGTTTTTTGTTTCGCGCTAACAAACTGGGCATAAGCCGTGCGAGGGAATTGCGCTATAAAAGTTTCTTAAACTGGAATTTCCCATATAGATCGCATAGTAACATTCACGAACCTGCCAGTGGCCTATACTACCAAACTTACCCCAGAACTTCTACTGTTTTGTACCTTTACCACATCTTTCCCTCGCCGAAATTTCCTGGACCAGTTCCACCAGCTAATCAGAGCGTACCGGGCCGCACACGGATGCCCCCTTTTCGTGAGTTGACGTGTACAACTCGACTGAGATGGAACGACCTTTGTCAAGTCATAGTAATTAGCGCTCAGGGAAAGGTTTTAAATTTCCTGTTATCGTATGCAAACGGATAATAGCGTTATCAACTAAGCGTTCTCCCGCACCAACTTCAACATAGGTGGAATAACTTGCACCATATCCACCCTCTGAGGCAGCTTGGATTGTGGGAAAGTACGAAAAAACATCGTTGCAGTAGCCCAGAAAAAAAGTATGGGGAATAGGTGACCGATTGCGAAGAGCAATCTGAAAGTCATCAAAAAATTCTCCCGGGAAACCTACCCAAGCAATTTCTTCTCCCAATAACACTATCGGAGTTTCCGCTTTAATAACCGAGGGACGGTCTCTGATCAATTCTTCATAATATTTTTCCCCGCGCTGCTTAATATAAAATTCTTTCACGTTCTCATCTTTTAGGTCATAGCGGTATTTCAACTCGGTGATATGTTGATACGTGCTCAATATGAGTGTATCTTCTTTAACTGGCTTCATTGACTCAGCAATGCGGACAACTTCCTTTCCCAATGCAATTCCCGTTTGCTTTAGTTTCGAGTATGTATCTTGATTACTTTCTTTCGGCCTATCATACGGATTGATCTCGCCACAGGCTCCTTGCAGGTAAAGACAAGTACCACCAAGACGTTCCTCAACATACTTACGCATAACGCCCGGAAATTCTGCAGAATATTTCAGATTCGAGGCCCCAAAAACTACCGGATGACATGCATAATGAACGAGGATAGCAATCCATTTGCCATCCATTCCCTTAAAACCGGCAACACCAACAGTCTGATCGACTGGAGTGTTCTCTTCCCTGTCCGGATTACTCCACAGCATCTTAACGGTCCCATCCGGGTTGACCACACGCCGGTCGTATGAGATATCTGCCGAACCGTACCCTATTTCAATTGTTACAGGAGATTTCGATGAAGCAGCATTGTTTATAACTTCATATATATTTCTCTCAAGTGTGGGTAGCCAAGGATTCTCTTTCGAAGGAAGACCAGGTTTCAGATCGGGACCGGCATGTGTATGAATTGCTAAAAAAAGAATAGTAGAAATTTGCAATTCTTTATCCGCTTTCTGACGGATGCGTTCACAAACTTCTTTTGATGGCGGACTAATGAGATCAAGGACAACCAAAGAAACACGCTTGTTTCCATCATCCCAAGCGATTGATTTGGCATATAGAGAATCCCAAATGCCATTAGACAATTCTTTTCGTGAGGCATATCCTCTCATAGGCATCCCAAGTGGTGGAGTAATATCGACCGTTGCAACTCCGACTTCCAAAGCATGAGCGGTTTTGGACATGTCTCCATTTTCATCGGCAACTAACAAAATAGAGGAAAAAGCAAACGTTAGAATAAATTTGTTCAAAAACATAATTTCTCCTTTGGATAATTAAAAAACTCCATACCATACTATATCAAAATTATATCCGAGGTTGATTATTCACCTTTGTCAAGATAAAGATAGCATACCATGTGTTCCTTTATAATATGTGTTGTAAAAAAAGAAAAAGTTGTTTGAAAATTCTTAGAAAGGAGTTTTTTCGCCTCGTATAACTTTGTTTTTGTACTGCATATCTATATAGCAAAAAGGAAATAATGTTAGTTGCCACAATGTGATATTGATGCAAGAAATTATCTATAGGACTTAAGGATGCACTTTCTCTGTCCTGCCGATAGAATTTTATTTTTTACTACCACCATTCAATTCCTGCTTGACTCCACAACCACCCCCGTTTCAAAAAGCTCATAGAGGCAAACAAATAAGAACTAACGAATCCCGCAGGTTTATTATAAGTTCTTAGACCAGTCCTACCAGCCAATCACGGCGCACGCGTCGCAAACAGATGCCCCAAAAATAGTAACATATGTCAGGAAGGTAAATGGCCCATTTTCGTGAGTTGGCGCCTACAACTCACCTACAACCCAACAACCCGTTATCTCCAAATTCGAAAAAATGTTCGCCTCCTAAGCTCTGTGGCACCAAGGCTATATAGAAATCATAAAATTTGTAAACGTTTTCAATGTCCAGTCCCGGCGCCGCAGATAAGAAGAAAGGGCTGACAGTATCTCAAGCTGTCAACCCTTGAGCCTTTCTTACCTCAGAAATTAGCGACTACGGTTTCACCGCTCGGTTATAGACTCGGACGTCATCGATCAAGCCGGAGAAGAAACTGCTGGCACCGTAATCCTTTCCAACACCAATGTATAGACCGCGATCAGAACCTTCCAAGCCAGTCTGCGTGTCTTCGGCCACCACGACGTTGTCAACACAGAGCGATCTTTGTGATTGCCCGGCAAGAGAGTTTCACCAAATTCACTGAAGTTTGCTAATTGAGGTTCGTCTATAACGAAAGAAGTTCTGGTTATTTCTGACACCCTACTTTTTCATCTCAGTCTTTTTGTGTGAAATATGTCCCAGTCTACTGCTGGGCTTCCGACCATCACGAGAGCGTTTCACTTGAAAATCATCCTTGTACGGTGTATGCTCTTTATTAATAAGTGGATGCATATGAGTTTTATGCAAGCACCTGCTCGTGTTTCGCAGCGAAGCGCGGCTTCGCAGAGTAGTATCGTCCGCTGCCCGGGTCGGTTTCCGACGGGGACGGAGTCTAAGCTGTGGTTCAAGCCTTGTGGTGCTTGAATGAGTGGGCGATGACTCGTGCTTCGCAGAGTAGTAAGTCACGTTCGACGGCACCAGTCGCCTGGCATCGATTACAACTCGCAACTACTGGCTTGGCTACGACGATGTGCGTATGATCGTTCAAGACGGTGAGCAGCTATACATCTCGGACAACAAACAGTTCGACATTCCCAAAGACGGCTACAAGCCCGCAATCGGCCGCGTGTTCCTGTACTACCCCACCAAGGCCATGTGGGCAGAATATGATCCCCGAGGTCATTTGATGAACTTCAACCAGGAGAATGCCTCATTAGAGAAGCATGACTTCAAGGATGTTCAGGCGGTCGGCTGGTACCTGGCCAAAGACAATCCCGATGGTCAGCAAGCTCACGTGAAGTGGTATGGCTTCGAAGCGGATGCCGTCTTACATCGACCGGAACAGGGCAGCGTCAACATCGACATGGTGGAAGTTCCGGCTTCGGGCCGTGGGCCTGTGGAGTTGGTTTGCCCCCCTGGTAGCTCAGTGGTGCCGGCCCGCCGGGGGCCGAAGACGTCGTCGAGCGGCACGCCGTGGCCATGCCGCCGCTCTCTGCAAATGGCAGACTGTTCGTTTCCGGCCTGTATGAGACAATTCAAGCCATCGACGCCTACAACGGCACAAGGCTTTGGAAAGTGAAGGTGCCGGAGTCCACTCGCATGATGCTCAGCCACAACGCTGGGTTCATGGCGGCTGCCGACGAGGCGTTGTTTGTCGCCGCCAACAGCGCCTGCTGGATGCTCGACGCCGGCACCGGCAAGCTCGTGCACAAGTTTGTCGGTATCAAGCCAGGCAGCGATTGGGGTTACGTTGGCACCACGGGCGAGTATCTGCTGGGAACCAACCAGAAGACACCGGCCGACGAGTACAGCTCCGGTCGTGGCCGCGGCGGATATCAATTCCTCGTCCGGGCCAGAGAACTACTCAGCCGTCCGACCGTCAGCGAAAATTTGTTCACTTTCAACTACCTGACGCGACGGGTTGTGTGGAAGTACGACAACCGCAGTGCAATCCTCAATCCAACCATCACCATTGGCGACGATAGGGTCTACTTCGCCGAAAGCAACAATCAGAAGGTCGTAGAAGATCCTTCCGGCACGGCGCCGCTTCCCGATTTCTTCGCGGAAGGCGCCCGAATCGTGGCGTTAGACCCGTACACGGGGGAGATGTGCTGGAGCAAACGCATGGGGCCGCTTTCTCAAAATCCCAGCGACGAGCATGAACACATCATGTTCCTCAGTTACGCCGAAGACCTGCTCCTGTCGACCCGTACCGGCCACATCGATCAGAAGCTAAGCTACCTATTGGAAGCGATGGATGCAGCCACCGGAGAGCAGCAGTGGTCGCGAATCGTCAAGTCGGACCACCGGATCTACGCTCCACTGACGTACGGCAAGAACGGCCAGCAATCGCATCCGAGCATCGTCAATGGGCGGATTTACCTGCTGTCCCACATCACGGGCGCCCTGATCGAACTTGATCTGCACACCGGCCAAATGGGCCGGGATACGGATCTGTACGAATTCTGGATCCATAGCAAGACGTGCGCCGTTCCAACGGCTTCGGCCACAGGTCTCTACTTTCGTCGAAACAGTTGCTACATGTTCGACGTTTTGTCGCGGCGAGCGATTGACCTAACGGGCGTGACGCGCCCCGGCTGTTGGATGAGCATCATCCCGGCCGGTGGATTGGTCCTGATGCCCGAGGCGTCTTCCGGATGCACTTGCGGATTTGCATTGCAGACTTCCGTCGTCATGGTCCCGAGTGCAGAGCAGTGAGCAAGTGAATCGGAGAACCATATCCACGGTTCCGGCGTCGTGCTTGTCCACGACTTTTGCCCCTTGTTGCCGGTCGAAGGCACAGCAGACGCCCAAGCTACATAAGGACAAGTAGATCATGCAGATTAGCCAGATTATTCAGAATATTGCCCTGGCCGCGGGTCTCACCGCCGCGGCTGCCTTGTCTGCAAACACGGCAGACAAGACCACGGGCGAAGTGAAAAGGTTGAAGCTGTCACCCCAGCGGCGCGAAGCCTTGGAGAATGCGACGATTCAGATTGCCAGCGACCCGGCTCGCGATGTTTTTGTCATCGGCGATGAGGTCAAGGTGAAGGCCCCGCTGAGAATTGGCGCCGAGATCAAAGTGTCGCCCATGGTTCCGTGGAACAGTGCCGTGACCGTGAACATGTGGAACCCAGAGGCGGCGTTCGAGCCGTACATTTTCCGGCACTACTGGATCGTTCCGAAAAGCTGCGAGAGCACCGAGTCGTATCTCAGACACGAAAACGCCTCTTACTATGGGCTGTATCAGGACAAGTTCTTCAACGGGGCCACAATGCGGCTATACCGAAGGAACGAGCAGAACTACCTGGAGCTAATTCACACAACGAAGATCAGGGACTACGACGTGGACGAGGACGGTCCTCGCAAGTCCAACCGGCCCGCTACTGGAACGCTGTTCTACAAGAAGAAGGGCACCGTGGCCAAGCCGGGAGACGTCTATGTGATAGATAAGGAGTTTGTGGAGCTTCCCGTCAACGTGTCGGAGCTGTCCGCCAAACCGTGGGGCAAACACATGAAGACCTGGTCCACGAAGTACGGGCTTGCCGTGGTCGACCCGGATGTGCAGGCGAAGCTGGACGGCACGACCCACGCTCCCGAAGGCGGCAGCACCGCCAGCCTCAAAATGGTCCTGCCCGAAGGCGGCACGAATGGCCTAAGCTGGCAGAACATGGCTAACGTGAAGGGCTGGCCTTATGGGGCGCGGCTCAACGCCGGCAAGAAGTACCGGTGCGAAGTCTGGCTGAGGCAAAAGGGCATTGCCGAAGGCCGCGTGATCGTAAACCTAACGCCGTTCATCGAGAAGGAGCTTCAGGTCACCGGACAGTGGCAGAAATACGAGTTCGACGTGCCCAACGTCCCTCTGGGTAAGAACCACACCAAGTGTCGGATTGGCGCCGCGGGTTCGGGAACGCTATGGGTCGACAATCTGCTCCTCTACCAGGCAGACGTCGAGCCGTTCGCATACATGCCCAAGTTCGTGGAGGCGCTGCAAGAAGCGCGGCCAAGCGTGCTGCGCAGCATGCATTACAACTTGTACCGCTATACGCTCAAGGGCATGCTCGGACACGGCTTTGAGGAGCACACCATCTGGAAGCCCGGTGGCGCAGGTGGGGCAGGAAAAGCACACGGCATGGGTCTTGCGGGATACCTGAAGTTATGCAAGGACGTCGGCGCCGACCCCTGGATCAACGTCCACCTATTCAGCGCACAAGAGTGCCTGGATTTCGTGGAGTACCTCGCCGGCCTGTCCACCACACCATACGGTCGTCGGCGCGCCGAGGACGGCCGGGCGGAGCCATGGACGGATTCCTTCGACAGAATTTACGTCGAGTTGGGCAACGAGCCCTGGGGCACTCTGTTCTTCCCCATGCCGGCCGATATCTTCGCCGCGGCGTGCAACCGCGTCTTCGCAGACATGAAGAAGAGTTCTTACTATCGGCAGGACAAGTTCTGCTTCGTTGGCGGAGGCCGGGCCGGCGCAAACCGCGAAGGCGGCTACAACGACGTGGTCATGGGCAAGGGTGTCGAACTGAACGGCATCGGGGCGTTCGCGGGTTATTTCGGCGGGTGGGACGGCCTCATCGTGGTAGGGAAGTCCGACAAGGAGTTTTTCCAGAATCAGCTTTTGTACGTGCCGCTGATCGAGGAACCCCGCCTCGCCGGGGCACGGCAGCTGCGCGAGTTGGTCGGCCGCACGCCAGCCGAGAGCGACAACCCTCTAACTATCTGCACCTACGAGTACGGCCCGGGATATGCCGTGCCCAACGCGAAGCGACCGTTCGTCGAGGAAAGTGAGACGGTGGGCAAATCCCTGGCCCTCGGGGTCGCGACGCTTGACCGCAGCCTGCTGTTCCTCGAGTACGGCTATCGCGGTCCCCAGAGCTATTTCAGTTTCGTGGCCGGCCCCAACTGGTCATCGCACAGCGACGGAATTGGCATGCGCCCGCATTGCTCCTGGCTGGCGGTTAACCTGTACAACCTCTACTGCCGCGGCGATTACCTGGAAACGGTAGCCGAACAGGTAAGTACGATCAACTATCCAGACAAGCTCGTGCAGGACATGGACTGGCGAGGCAACTTGCGTGAGAAGATCCTCAGCGGACGAGAGAGCATTCCCATGGTCAAATGCTTTGCGTTCAGGGAGGGCAAGCGATACGCCTTCGCCCTATACAACCGCTGGCTCGATCGCAGCCGCCAGGTGACTCTGAAAGTTCCCTATCGGCCGCAAAAGAATGTTGTGTTCTATAAACTCACGCACGAAGACCCAAGGGCGACCAACCGCCTGAAGATGAACGTGGACATTGTGAGCCGGCAGCGATATGATTTCGCAAAAGAGTATACGTTCACGTTACCGCCCAGTTCGGCCTTCGTGCTTGTGAATGAAGCACAGTAGCCGACTTGGCTGGGCAACCGATCACCCACTTGGGCAAAGAGAAGGGATTCACTACCGATTACTTTAACTCTTTTGATGACGGAGGTGCGTAACAATGACACGATTTGCCCTCATTTTGCTTACGGTGTTGGCTTCGGGCCTGGTCGTCACGTACGGCGGGTTGGCCGAGGCAATTGCCCAAGAGATTACCGAGACAGACCCGGTGAACTGGTATCCCTTTGAGCCGACGAAGGATAACTTCGCCCCAACCGCTACCGACTGCTCAGGCCTCATTGAGAAACCCACGGGCAAGCACGGTTTCGTGAAAGTCAGGGGCGATCGGTTCGTGTTTCAAGACGGTACGCCGGCACGCTTTTGGGGTGGACAGATCAGCCCCTGGACGAAAGAGCAGACCGACTATGCCGTAAGATGCCTCCGCAAGCGCGGGATCAATATGGTGCGGATGCACGGACTTGGATTCCTCAATCGGCGTGGTGCGACGACCTCCTTCGAGTACGACTCCGATGCCTTCGACCGCTTGGATTACATTCTCTATCGTTGTGGGCAGGAGGGCATTTATGTCGTCCTCGACGTAGATTACACGTTCGGTGTCCGCCCGGGTGACCGAGTCGCGGGCCTGGAAAGGGGCGGCACACGCTTCCTGATGTTCTTCAACGACAAGATCGCTGAAATCAAGCGCCGGCGCATGACCGACATCTTCACCCATCTGAACCCCTACACGAACAGACGGTACTGCAACGACCCGACGTTGGCCCTTGTCGAGATCTGCAACGAAGACTCGCTGTTCTGGCATGGCATTGACGGTGTGCCCGAACCGTTCAAGACGCAGCTTATCGAAAAGTTCAAGGTCTGGCTGAAACAGAAATACGGTACGACCGAAAGATTGCGAGGAGCCTGGCGAGCCGATGGGCGCGACGGACTGGGCCAAACCGAAGGGTTGGGCAAGCAGGAGAAGCTTGAGATCGTCGGGATATGGGAATTCTCCGAACGGCGCGGCAAGGAGTATCCGGAGAAGGTTAACCGCGGACTCGACCAATTGCGGTTCTTCATGGATCTGGAGCAGGCTTACTGGCAGGGCTCCAGGTACCACCTGCGTAAGATCGGCGTTAAGGTGCCGATTTGCGGTACCAACTGGAAAGGCGGCGGCTTCACGACCCGAGTACACATGAAAACTCAGGCCGAGCTGGACTATATCGACCGCCACGGCTACTGGGACCATCCCCAGGGCGAAGGAGGCGACCGTTGGCGAATTTCAAGGTGTAAGTTCTTCAATCTGCCGATGATCAAGGCGGCCACTGCCGGGGAGGATTCACAGCAGGAAAACAACGTGGGCAACTTAGTGCTTTCCAAGGCCTGGGAGCAGGTGCTCGGCATGCCGATGAGTGTTTCCGAGTGGAACACGTGCGTCAGCAACGAGTATTCCCTGGAAGGACCCGGACTGATAGCGGCCTATGGGCTGTTGCAGGGTTGGGACGCGCCGCTGGAGTTTGGCCACCACAGCCCGGACTGGCGGCCAAAGCTCGGGCCTAACAGCTTTGACATGCTCTCCAACCCGCCACAGTTGCTCCAATACCCGATCCTCGCGCGGATGTGGCATCGGCAGGATGTCAGGGAAGCAGAGGTTGTGGCCGAGACGCTCTATGGGCCGGACGAGATCTTCGAGTTCAAGGATGATCGCCGCCCGTTGCCAATGATGGCGGCCTGTGTCGGCAAGGTAGGATATCGCTTCGTGGACGAACCGCGCAGACCTATTGTCAAAAACATCGACAGGTACTGGGATGCCAGGACGCTGACTGCGAGGTCGATCACGGGCGAACTGATGTGGAACGCATCCGATGGCATCATGACGATCGACACGCCTCGGACCGCCGGTGTGATCGGCTTCCTCAGCCTGTCCGATCAGCGGACCACCTCCGCTACGTTTGAAAGTTCCACGCGGTTCGGGGCTGTCTACGTGACTTCGCTCGATGACGACAAACCCATTTGCTCGGCCCACCGGCTGCTGGTGGCCGCCATTGGCCCGGCCCGCAACACTGGAATGGAATACCTGATTACCGACGAAAAATCCAAGCGTCACGACTCGAATCTCTGGCGTCTGAAAAACGCCGGTGATGCACCTATCCTGCTGGAAGCGATCGTCGGACGGCTGACCATTCGTACTGACCACGCCGACGAGTTCAACGTCTGGGCGCTGGACGTCAACGGCAAGCGACTCACGCAGTTGCCCGTTAAGGCCGAGGCAGGTCAGTTGACCATCAACCTGGAACGCAAGTACGGCACGATGTACTACGAACTCGCGATGGGGCCGTGAACGATCCTGTCGGCCTACCTTGGCACAGTTCCCGAAAACTCGCCTCTTGGCTTTCCTTTGAAGCCATCCTGGTGGTACCCGCCGAAAGCTTTGTACCTCGCAAAGCAGTGGTCTATGACGACATCCGGTCTGTGGAGACGGCAGAAATAGTCGCTAAAACGATATTTTGTATGAATTTTCCTTGAAGTGAGATGGCTAATTTGGTATAAGGTAGTTAGCAGGTTGTAAGAAATGGTCGCAGCCAGGCAACGATTTTATCCCAGGAGCAAGTTGTTGGCTGTTCTGTCGAATACAATGAGTGCCTTGCCGTGTGGCCAAGGCATTGCCATTTATTAACTCTTTTTGAAGGAGGATTATTATGTCTAAGAAATTGATTTTTTTGGTCTGTTTTGTTTTGGTGTTGTCTCTGGCCGGTAGTGCGTGGTCGGCGCAAGTCCTGATCGACGATGACTTCAACGGGGAAGGCTTGGACATCGGCGACGCCGAGTCGATCAACGGCGGGTTCACGCTCGTTACAAATGCACTGGGAGCAGCCGAGAGCACCGCCGTCGAGACCGGCTCTAATGCCGAGGTAAACACCAGCGGCCCCACTAATTCCAATACCGGCATCGTGAGCAACGCCAGCTTCGATCCGCTCAGCGAGGCGGCCTTGACCGGGGGCCAGACCGTCGAACCCATCGACATTGGCTCGCGACGTGAGTTGTTCGTAGATGATTTCCTGATCGACACGCTCAACGGCGCTAGGCGGGAGATGCACAGCCCTCAGCCGCGCGAGGTCGTCATGCAATTTGATCGGCCTTGGGAATCCTTTTCACCGGGTTGGGTGACCATCATTCAGGATGATAACGTGCTCCGCATGTATTACCGGGCCACGCATACGCCGCCCACATACGGCAAACCGAGTTCCACGCCTCGCCGGCAAGTGACCTGTTACGCCGAGAGCAAGGACGGGATTCGCTGGTCGCGCCCATCGCTCGGACTCATCGAGTTCGACGGATCGAAGGACAACAACATTATGTGGGATGGCGTAGGAAGCCACAATTTCAGCGCGGTCAAAGACACCAATCCCGACTGCGCCGCCGACGCGCGCTACAAGGCCGTCGGCCGCGGCAAGCCGATGGCCAATGAACCCAGTCCCTACGAACACGGGCTCTATGTCTTGAAATCACCGGATGGGATTCACTGGCAACCGGTCCGCGACAAACCGGTCATCACAAAGGGCGGATTCGATTCGCAGAACCTTCTCTTTTGGGATTCGGTCCTTGGTGCCTACCGGGCGTATTGGCGCAACCGCAACGTGCGGAAGATACCGGAGTGGCGCGATGTGCGGACCGCTGTTTCGAATGACACTCTGACGTGGTCCAAGTCTCGCATGCTCGAATATGAACCCGGCCGCCGGGGCACGTCGGATACGGATGGCAAGGCGCATCAGTACTACACCAACGGGATTCATCCGTATCACCGGGCGCCGCACATCTTGCTCGGTTTTCCAATGCGCTATATCGACCGCGGCTGGACTGCCTCTACCGATCAACTTCCCGAGCTGCGGCAGCGCCTCGAGGTGTCGAAACAGCTCAAGCGTTTAGGCACCGCCCTCACGGACACCCTTTTAATAGTGAGCCGCGACGGAGTGCGCTTCCATGTCTGGCCGCGGGCGTTCATCCGTCCCGGCATTCAGCGCTGTGGCAACTGGTTCTACAGTGACACGGGCATCGCGCTGGGAATTGCGGAAACCCGTTCCTCGCTCGATGAGACCGCGCCAAACGAATTGTCATTTTACGTTCGGGAAAACGGTCGGATCGAAGCTCCGGGGCAGCTTCGTCGATACACGATTCGCTTGGACGGCTTCGCTTCCCTCAACGCCTCGCTGGAGGGCGGCACGGCGCTGACCAGGCCGCTCGTGTTTGCCGGTCATCGGATGGAAATCAATTTCGCCACATCGGCTGGCGGTTCTCTGCGGGTCGGAATTCTGGATGAGATCGGGAATCCGATTCCGGGTTTTTCGCTGGACGATTGCGATCTTCAATACGGCGACCAGATCGACCGCGTCGTTTCGTGGAAATCGAAGGCCGCCGTCGGGGATCTCGCGGGCACGCCGGTGCGTCTGCGCATTGAATTGAAAGACGCGGACCTTTATTCTTTTCAGTTTACGGACAGAGACGCGGTAGCGGAATGATGCAGCGATACTGCTGTAATCGCCACGATGAAGTAGAAGTTTGGAAATAGTAGGCGGACAGAGCGTTTTGAATGAATTGCCAGCTGGACAGGCCTTGATTTTGAACATAATCCGATCGAATCTGTCCTTTGGGATTTTGTCTCGAAAATGCCAAATGTGAAAAAGCAATAGTTCCTGGGCAAACACCTAAGAAGTATTAAGTGAGGACAAATAGCGCTTTGGTGTGTAGCCAAAGCACAAAAATTATTATTTTAACCTTTTGTTTGAAGGAGAATTATTATGTGTAGAAAATTGATTTATCTGATTTGCTTTGTTTTTGTCATCCAACCTGAATCTCAAAAAGAAAGGAGCAGAAAGATGAAAAAGTTAGCATCAATTCTACTGGCAGCGGGTTTGGTATTTGTGCTGGCGACAGCTACGAAGGCGGCGACCGTGCCGCTGGTAAATGGCGACTTCGAAGGTGAGGATAACACTTTGGACTTGGCCAACGGCGACTTTACGCTGAGTGAACTCGGAACCGGAATGTGGGGAGCGGGACAATTCGTGTGGGGAGAGCAATTCAAGGAACACGAGCGCGTTGGGGATGACGGTCATTCCGAAAATGTCTTCTATTCTTCGTCGCAGCGTATGCGTGCAGTGATCCAGTTTGTTGAATTCGACGTCAAAGCCGGGGATTCATACACGCTCTCGGTAGACGTGGCCGCAAGCACATTGGACACGGACCACAGGTTCAGCCTCGGGTATTTACCTTCAATGATCCGAGTCAACTCACCGTAGATTCGGTACAACCTGGTGAAAGTGATCCCACACTGGACACTTTGTTTACCTCGATACCGGACGACTCTGAGTATGAGATGTACGAAGGGACGGTGACCACCCTTGCAGCCGAGGGCGGTACGGCTTCAGGTCATCCTTTCACGGGTCATCCGGACGGATTCGGCAGTGCCGTCATCTTCGGGACGACCATTACCAATAGTGGCACGTTCACAGAAGATCATGACTATATCGGCGTGGCGCTCATTTCCGCTAAACCCCAAGCTGCTGACTTTATTACTTTTATTGCCTTTGACAACGTCACCTCCGGACCACCACCCGTGCTGGCAACGCCGCTGAGCCCAGTAGATGGGGAGACGGATGTGCCGCTGGATGTGTCCTTTAGCTGGACGCCGGGGGAGTATGTAGGAACGTTATCGCCAAAGCATAAAATCTTCTTCAGCGAAAGCTTTGACGATGTCAACGATGGCACCGCTGTAGTCGGCACCCAGGATGCCAACGACTATTATCCTGGACTTAATTTTGGCACCACCTACTACTGGCGGATCGATGAGGCCAACAGCACCACCGCCTGGGATCCAGGCAACATCTGGCGATTTACGACCGAGCCGGTCGCTTATCCGATTATTGGTGAGAACATAACTGCCACAGCTTCCAGTTCGAATAGGGACGATGAGGGATCCGAAAACACCATCAACGGTTCCGGGCTGGATGATGATGACCTGCACTCATCCGAAAATACGGCTATGTGGCTCAGTAATATCCTCGATCCTAACGAGGCCTGGATCCAATATGAGTTCGACAGGGTCCGTAAATTGTATCAGATGTGGGTATGGAACTATAATAGTTCTGTTGAGCCTGTTGTCGGCTTCGGCATCAAGGAAGCCACCATTGAGTACTCGGCCGATGGAGTCAGCTGGTCCATATTGGGCACTACTCACGAGTTTGCCCGGGGTCCTGGTGCGGCTGGTTATGCCCCCAATACCACCGTTGATCTTAGTGGTGTGGCAGCAAAATATGTCAGGATCAATGCTAACAGCAACTGGGGAGGCATCGTGAACCAGTATGGTCTTTGTGAGGTTCGCTTCCTCTACATACCTATCTGGGCAAGAGAGCCCAGTCCTGATTCCGGGGCGACAGACGTGGGTGTGGATGCGATCCTCAGCTTCAGAGCGGGAAGAGAGGCTGCTAAGCACGATGTGTATCTTGGCACCGACGAGCAGGCTGTTATCGACGGCACTGTCCCTGTTATCAGCATGACCGAGCCCAGCTATGCTCCCTCCCTTGATTTAGCCGGCACTTACTACTGGCGGATTGACGAGGTGAACGATGCCGAGATTCCAACAACCTGGCAGGGTGACATCTGGAACCTCTCGACACAGGAGTATCTTGTTGTGGACGATTTCGAGTCCTACAATGAGATTCCTGCCGGAGAAGAGGGCAGCAATCTGGTATATGTGGTGTGGAAAGATGGATTTGATAATCCGTCTGTAAACGGCTCGACCATGGGTTATACTGAAGCATTCCAGCCTTCTATGGAGGCCTCGCTTGTTTATGACGGCAAACAGTCAGTGCCACTTTTCTATGACAACACCATGGCCACCTATTCCGAGGTCACAGTGAATGTCGCTGATTTAGACGTCGGCCGGGATTGGACCAAGCATGCCGTTAAGGCCTTGACGCTGCGGTTCTTGGGCGATCCAAACAACCATGTGCAGCAGATGTACGTGAAGCTCAATGGCTCCAAGGTAACATACGATGGTGATGCCGAGAACTTGAAGCGAATAGGGTGGCAGATGTGGTATATTGATCTGGCCTTATTCGTCACGAACCTCAGCAATGTCACTGAGCTAAGCATTGGCTTTGAGCGTATTGGAGCGGTTGGCGGCCAGGGAATGGTTTTACTCGACGGTATCAGGCTGTATTCTTATGACCGTCAGTTGATCACACCGATAGACCCTGGCCCAACTGGTCTGCAGGCACACTACGAATTTGAAGGTACTACCAACGACAGCTCTGTCAATGCACGCCATGGCGCTGGAATGGGCAATCCCACTTTTGTGACGGGCAAGGTCGGCCAGGCCATTAACCTTCGCGGCCTGAACGACTATGTGGAGATAACCGGTTACAAGGGCATTCTCGGCTCGAGTGCAGTCACTGTGACGGCTTGGATTAAGACGAGCAGCACGGACACCGGCGCAATCGTAGGCTGGGGTCCCAACGTTGCCGGTCAGAGATTCGGCTTCAGTGTGGACACTGGCAGGATACGGGCAGAGCATCATGGCGGCAATGTCCAGGGAGACACCTTATTGAACGATGGTGGTTGGCACCACGTTGCGGTGACGGTACAAGAGAACGTCACAATCTCATATCCGGACGTGATACTCTATCTCGATGGTACGGACGACACCAGGCCCACTACAGATCCCGATGCCTTCAACCTCACCGCAGCGGAGGATGTCAGTATTGGCAGGCGGCCTGCAGGCAACGATAGATTCTTCCTGGGTCAGATCGACGAAGTTCGTATTTACAACCGAGCGTTGACACAAGAGGAGATTGCATGGTTGTCCGGCCGGACTAAGCTGTTTGACAAGCCGCTTTAACATACGTACAGACACTTTGGCCTGTGCCGAGTTAGTGGATTCGCAGCATTAAGAGCGACTCCGACCGTAGCGGTACAGCGTTGGTACCGGGCTGCATGGTCAGCCGGTGATTTTGCACCATTTCGGGGCCTGTACTGATTGATTCAGTATGGGCCCCGTTTGTTTGTGTGCCTGGCAGGGCACACATTTGTCAGAAGATTTTGGACCGATCCCACCAGCCAATCACAGCGCACGAACCGCGCATTGATCACCCCTAAAATGGCCCATTTTTTGCGAGTTGACGACTACAACCTTGCTACAACTCAACAACCCGTTATCTGCCAAATCGAGAAAATTCCCATTCCATAAACTCTGTAACGCCAAGGGATTATAGAAAAAACAAAAATTGTAAACGTTTTCAATGACCGTTTTGCTTTACGTGCTCATCGCTTGAAGATGACCCGTTACCAAATAGACAGTAGGTGTGTGATCCGTTTGCCTGAAACTTGCGCGTGCTATTACTGCGCGAGGGGACAGGGCCGGGAAAAAAAGTGTCCCACAGGGCATTACCAGGGAAACCACAAAAGTTGATTCAACAGTGGAATTAAAGCAGTTGATGGTGTAAAATGGCAATCAGGAGTTTGGGATTGTAAATGCTTGTTTTCTAAGAGGATAGACAGTTGTTCGTAGTGGTCCTATTGGCGCTTGACAAGCGCATCTGGCCTTTAATCTTGCCTGTAATGCGGATAAACGCGTTTATGAACCGGTGCGACAGAACCCCTATTGTCCTCGATAGGATTGATAGAATCCTTTGAATATGGTTAGCGTAAAATCTGATATCGATATTTTTTTCAGTATCAGATTACCGGTTTTGCAGGTCCCTATTTTTCAATATCTTTTTTGACAATTTTCCATAATTACCATCGTATTTTTGTGACCAAATAAGATAGAGTGAAAGCAAGCCGCTGTCTTCATGTCCTGTAACCATTAAACGGCCATCTTCTGAAAAGTCAATATACTCGACTCTGTTACAGGGGAAAGTGGAAACTTCCTTATAGGTTCCGGTTTTATAAACATGCATAACTCCGCCATGGCCACCGGCAAAAATAAAATTACCCTCGGGGTGATAAGCAACTGCTTCAAGATAGTCTGGTACATCAATAACTGCCAGTTCCTTCGCTTCGGGATAGGAAAAAATCTTTACCTGGTTTGCGGCTCCTGAAATGGCGAAAGTTTTTTCATCAGGACTCAGACGAACACTTTTCACAGATTTTTCCTGTGCTTTTATATCAAATATTACTTCCCAGTGATTTGCTACGTCCCAGGATTTAACCATACCATGTTTGTCATCTTCTCCAGGAGCTTGTCCTTTTCCGGCTGCAATAAGTTTTTTACTGTCTTTTGTAAATTCGAGTGAATTAACTGTTGCTCCTCCTGCATCTAATAATTCTTTCCTCCAGGTATCAGCATTCCAAAGCACTATCTCTCCTCATATAGTTAAGTTGACAACTTTAGTTACTGATCCCGTTGGATCAC
>CAYQKF010000083.1:0-22055 GCA_964417935.1 uncultured Pirellulales bacterium | reverse complement strand
GAATAATGATAGCTCGCGGCGATATGGGTGTTGCCATCCCAATCCATGAAGTCCCTATAATCCAAAAGCGTATAATAAGAAAGTCTAATACCGCTGGAAAGTTCGTAATCACAGCCACACAGATGCTCGAACACATGACCGAGCACAGCAGACCGACGCGTGCCGAGGTTACCGACGTCGCCAATGCAATCATCGACGGTACCGACTTCGTTATGCTGTCGGCAGAAACTGCTGTCGGCCTTTTTCCGTATCAGTCAGTCCTAATGATGAACGAGATCATCAAGTTTACCGAAAAATCCATGTCAGGATTATAACGATTCTGGTATTGCCAGAGAGGATTGGAATGGAGTCCGCCTGTCACGTCTTGGCTCCGCCAAGCGAGCCACGACGGGCCTCCCACCTTCCTTCTCCATCCCCCCGATAATCAAACAACCATAGCCAGAAGACAGACGACAGAGAGGCGCTGCTGGTACTTTGATACGAACCTCGGATTGTTCTGGAGCAGCTTTTTAACCGAGCCTTGAGGATCGACCCGAATTGCCGTGAAGCCTATCTCGCAGCCGCAGCGCTGGCACTGGACAAGCAAGATTACGACCTGGCTGCCAATCAGTATCGGAAATCTCTTGAACGGTTCGGCGACGACCCGGACATGCACTGCGGATTGGTCGAGCGGATAGCAGTTCAAACTGGCCGATTTTTCCTGTCATCCCGAAGCCAGGCCTGTCCTGAGCGTAGCCGAAGGGCCGAAGAATCTCTACAAGCTATCGGACAGGAAAATTTTCAACCAAATGCGCGGGTACCTAAGAGCAAAAATTAAAATTTTTGAAATTTTTTTTATTCATTTCCATATAAGCACTTAGCCACCCCACACACCTCTAAAATCCCCCAAATTTCGCATCAAAAACGCAGGTAGCTCTAATTATAAAGGCCTGCCCTGAGCGCAGTCGAAGGGGTAGTCGAATGGGAGACATCTGGGTTACATGCGTTCTGAACCTTACCAGCCATCACTTAGGTCACGCAAATCAGGGTTCTCCTGATTTATCAGCCGTAATTTCTTTTCTCGCCTCCAGTTTCTTATCTGTTTCTCTCGTGCGATGGCGGAATCAACATCACCAAAGGACTCAACATAAACGAGTGTGTCGATGTTATAGCGATGGGTGAATCCTTCGATAAGCCCGGTCTTATGTTCCCGGACTCTTCGCCGGATATTGTTAGTCAAACCGACATACAACGTACGCGATTGGTTAGTCATTATGTAGATATAATAGGTCTTGCTCACAGGCATACTGTCATTATAAATGGTATTAACTTTCGATACCAGATTCCTCCACGCAGTTTACCCTGAGCGAAGCCGAACGGGGTCGGAATGACAAATCTCCCCTTGTCATTTCGAGCGGAGCATTTACTTTTTTGTCATTTCGAGCGGAGCTGAAGGCGCAGTCGAGAAATCTGGCTTATATGCGTTATTAACCTTACCATCGGTAGGACGTTGTCGAAGTGTCGAAAGATCTAAAATTGAATAAATTATTCTTGAAAATCCCATTTCAGTAGTGTAAGTTTGAAATAGATAATCAAGCAAGCGAGTACATCTTGGATTTGTGGTTCAGTGGGTAGGGTGTGCACCGCACACCTTTTTCTCTTACATGTTGAGAAAAAATGCGTGTTATGCGGACAGCGAAATGGCTATGGGTTCTTATACGGAAACAATATAGTCAATATTTAGAACAACGGATGCTTTAATATGGCTCAATATGATTTAGCTCTTTCGTTTGCGAATGAGGATCGCTCCTATGTAAGCATGGTTGCTGATTTCCTCAAGGTTCAGGGTGTTTCCATTTTCTACGACGATTACAATCAAGTGGATCTTTGGGGAAAGGACCTCTATGACCATCTGATTAAGGTTTATCGAGATGAAGCATCATACGTTGTGATGTTTGTTTCGTCACATTATAAAGACAAGGTTTGGTGTAACCATGAACGTCGGGCTGCCCAGGCTCGCGCACTACGCGAACGCAGAGAGTACATTCTGCCAGCACGTTTCGATGACACCCAACTTGAGGGACTCAACGAGACAATTGGTTATTTAGACCTCAGGAAATTGTCGCCACGTGATTTTGCAGTATTGATCTTAGAGAAGATCGGCAAGCCGATTTTACTTCAGAAAGCTAACCGTGTCCCTTCACCAGTCTCGCCTACCGATATTGGTGAAGTGACGTTAAATTACAGCAACAAAGATGGACGCTTTCGAATTGGATCTCCACCTCATGACTTTGAAACGGCTTGGTCGAAGGCAAGCAAGGAGATGATTTATTGCCTCAATGACCCTCCTTCGATTCGCGGGGTTGCCTTGGCACCAAAAGGCGAAAAGCTCAGTTCCATCACAGATGCGGCATCTTACGATTTTTCATCTAGACACCGAAGTCCTGAAATCGACCAGATCGTTCTATTACAGAACTATAAGGGCTTCTATGCGGCACTACAGATACTAGCAATCAAAGATGATTCTCGAGGAGACCCACAGGATGAGCTCACATTCAGATATTGGATTTTGCCTGACGGTAGTTCTGATTTTAGCAAACTGAAGGACTAACCAATCGCTCCAACTAATGTTGCTCTGCTGATTTTTGTGTTATACGGCAAGTATGACAAATGTTTGTTTTTTTTTACAGAAACTCTATAAACAATGTTTATAGGGAGAAATCTCATGAACAGGCGCTTGCGTAATGAGATTATCGTTATCGTTTCAATCGTATTGATAATCCTGAGCGGGCCGGGATGCAACCATCGGGTGCAGTATGAGCAGCAGCAAGCCGCGATTGCGAAAGTCGAAGAGCTGGGCGGTACCGTTCAGATTGATAAGGAAAATCCGCAATCCCCGGCCCTGATGGTCTCCCTCATGGACTGCGACGTCAGTGACGAAGATTTAGCCTTTTTGAAGGATATCAACGGCCTTGAGACATTGGACTTACGCTGGACGAAAATAAACGGCCAGGGCCTGATACACTTGAGAGATATCACGAGGCTAAAGAGATTGCTCCTTCATCATACTCCGATTACCGATGCGGGAATGAAGCAAATTAAGGAATTGAGCAGCCTGATAGAGCTGGATGTGGGCCACAGCTTTATCACCGATACGGGATTGGCATACATTAGCGAAATGAAAGGGCTGCAGGACTTGTGTCTTAGCGATACGGGGATTACCGATGCAGGCCTAAAAAATCTCAACCAATTGCAGGAGCTGTTGCGCCTGTATATAAACGATACGAACATCTCCGATGCGGGCCTCGAACACCTTAAGGTTTTAACGAAACTGATACAGGCCGATACCAGTAATACCAAATGCACGCAGGCAGGGATTTCTCAACTGGAGGATGTGTTGGCAAGAAATCGAAGAAACCGTTAACGCAATACGAGACAGAAGTCAGAATACAGAATACAGAAAACGGAGGACAGAGAACGGAAGGCAGAAGGCACTATTGGTTAATTGGTTAATTAGTTCCTGTTGCGGAAAGCAATAAAAACGATAAAAATTAACCGTCCGATTTAGGACAAGGTCAGCTTCATCGTCATTTTCGTTGAACTGTCCGCTAACGCTCTTTAAAAAGTTAAAAAGTCACTTTTCTGGACAGGCCATCTCTAACGGCACCCTCAAGAACCCTCTGTTTCGGCTACTTCTGCCTTACAATCGTGTCAATAGAATTAGGTTGTGGCAAAAGACAGCACAGCCCACGCTGGCTGCATAGTTCTTAAATCCTTTGAAAAGGCATCGGCCAAGGTTAAAAACGCGTTTTAACACCGAGATACTGCTTTCGCAGCCGGCACGAAAACGTTGACCATCTTTGAACTCTTCGGTGCACTCGCGTTCATATTCCTCTCGGTTACGACGTCCTTTTTTGCAAATCGATACCGTCTCGATATTCTTTTGCAACTTTGGGATTTGCTTCATATTTTCGTAAAAGCCTTTATCCGTAGCCAGTACGTCAGGGCCGGTTCCAAACAATTGCTTATGTGCTTTCAGCGTTGGTTCGAGAAGTTCTTTGTCCTCTTCTCGTTTGGGGAAAACCTGGTAATGATGAATAAACTTTTCGCCGGTCTGAGCGATAAGTATCTTGTGGCCAAATTCGATAGGCTTGCCGGCTTTGCCTCGTTTGAGCAATTCGGTATGTTCCTCAAACAAACTGTAGACTTTTTCGTCAGCAGCGACCATTACACCTTGAAATACCCGTTGTTTGGCTTGGTGGATGATTTTTTCTACGATCGGAATGTAATGAGCCAACAACTCTGCTTCATAGCCGGCCCGGTGCAATGTAACCAGAGCTTCACGAGCAACCTCGGCAATCCAGTTTACACGCTCGATCAGCTTTCGATAGATGCTTTTGACCTTACGCCTTTTGCTCTTGTTGTTACTGCGGCCATTGCGGGTAATAAAATAAGCAAGCTTTTTGACTTTCTTAACGTGAAACCTGTGCTTGAGGGTCAATTGGGGCAATTCTTGTTGAATCTGCTGTAGTAAACGGGCCAGAGTACGAAAGCTATCCCATAGCAAAGAGGAGTCTGTGGGATAATGAATGTTTGCTTCATAAACGGTGGTATCCAGACGCAATTTCTCAGATGAAATTTTCTTCTGCTCTTTTGCGTATTCAGCCAATACCCGGTTCATGGTTTCCCAGGTTCTATCGCTTAAAACACAAAAGGCTTTGTCCAGAAAACTGAAGTCCATCATAGGCTTGATGCCAAGACATACAAAGTGTCGGAGAAATTCGCTGTTTTCGATGCGAATAACGACCTGTCTGAGACTGTCCTGCTCGACGAACATTACGACCAGTGACCGAAGGATTTGCTCAGAAGTATATTCGCTTTTACGGCCACGCTTTGATTGTGAAAGCATCTTGGCTAAGTCCTGATGGACAAGAGAAACCAATTGAGGATTATCGTCCAGCAGTTGTGAGATTATTTTGTATTTTTTTCTGTATTCGTTCATAACTTTTAGCCTTGATTTACAAGAGAAGTCAAAGTATTGTTGTTTTGTTGATTTTGTTCTCATTTGCCTGTTCCTTTCTCATTGGTTTTTCAATAACTGAATGATAACGGGAGCAGGCTTTTTTTTGTATAAATTTTCGCATAAAATCGTTTCCGCAACAGGAACTAATTAACTAATCAACCAATTAACCACTCACCACTAACTGATTCCTTCGGTTAGCTCCTTGCGGTTTTTCTTGAGCCAATTTGCTTTGCGGAGAATCATCTGGAGGAAGTCAGTTCCGCTTAGATGGCCGAAGAAGCCGGTCGCCACTATCGGCAATACCGCCTCGGCTATCCGTCTTACGCTCTCTGCCTGTTTCTCTGCACTAAGATGTGATTAGTACGTTACGTTTGCTATACTTATATACAGTATACTGCAATATAGTATACTGCAATATAGTATACTGCATTGAAAAATAGGGCATACATCTCTACACCTAACATTCTTTTTTCTTATCGTTCCGGATTCCTCCATCCTCCGTTCACGAGTCACGGGTCACGAACTAACCGAAGAGGTTAGTTCTTCACGGTTCTTATTCAGCCAATTTGCTTTTCGGAGGATCATTTGCAGGAAATCTGTCCCGCTCAGATGGCCGAAGAAGCCGGTCGCTACTATCGGCAATACCGCCTCAGCTATCATCGTTTCAATCATCAAATCAAGTAGTGAATCCAGCTTATTCTTTTCCAAATTGATTACCCGGCGATAACCATTTAAGAACTGAACGAGTTTGTCCTGGTCGAAATAATCGGGCCAATCGGCGGGATTCGGCCTACCGCCAATAATGGAAAATTGCAGCATCCCGTTGGCAAGGTCGGTAAGCGGCGGAGCAATCCTGACCGAATCGAAGTCGAGAACCGCAGCAAGTTTGTGTTTGGAAAAAAGCATATTACCCGGATGCCAATCGCCGTGTACAACCTGATGCTGCCACGAGTCGAAGCCTAATTCGTTTACACGAACGCTCGACTCGTTATAAAGCGTCATCAAGGCCTCGGCAGTAACCCGCAATTTCTTATCCGTATTGGCCATCCTCTCAGAAGCGAGCGTTTTCAGATGCCTGCGAACAGTAGAAGAATCATGGAAACTGGTCTTTAATCCACCTAAGGCGGACTCGTAAGCAAAATCAGCTAAATGCCGGTGAAATTTAGCTAACTGCCGACCCGCATCAATAGTAGCTTCGTCCGAGCCGTCGTACCGATAGCCTGTAACAAATTCAAAAAGCTCGTAAATGTGATTATCCAGTTGCAGTATTGTATTATTCTTATCGCGAGTTGCCAGTAGACAGGTAACCGGAAAGGATTCTGCTGCCAGATGATTTTGCACCGCATGTGCCAAGGCCACTCGGTATAGGTCATCTTTGCCTTTCGGCCGACGTTTTAACAGAAATTTGCCCTGCTCGGATACGAGCGCCATTTTCGGCGCACGCCTGCTGCCGCCGGACAAAGGCTTTACCTGAAAAATCACGCCGACGTCGTAATGGCTGAGGACCCGAACAAGCTCCTCGGTTGAAAAATGTGCACCACCTCGGGGCATAAGTTAATTGACTATTGATTATTGATTATTGATTATTGATTATTGTCCCCACATGCACGGGGATGACAATATTAATGACTATTGATTACGTAAGCAACAGGATAAGAATAATCACAAAGAATAATGCCAAAAATATGCTTAAAATCCATATTGCCATCCGGTACTGAGCGACGGCCTCTTCTTTGTAACCTTCTTCTTTTTCAACGGCATCTCCCTTTTCCAACTGCTCGAACATAGAAACATCAAATCTTTTGTGCGCCTGAAGCGGAGGTCGGCCCTCGCGTAGCGCCTCTAAATCCGTCAGCAACTCTTCAATGTCGTTATAGCGCTTTTCTTTCCGCTTAGCCATCATAATTTCAATGACCTCGGATACTCCTGCCGACAGTGACGTATTTATATGGTCGGGTGGAATTAGTTTTTCCCTGAGGTGCTTTCGCATAACATCAGCGGAATCCTCTGCCATAAACGGTACTCGGCCGGTCAACATGTGGTATAGCGTGGCCCCGAGGCCGTAAATGTCGGCCCTGCCGTCGATGTCTATCTTGCCTCGAATCTGTTCAGGTGCAATATAATATGGCGTGCCGTAAGCCTTGCCTGCCTCGCTTTGTGCCGCCTCGATGTCTGTTGTTTCACGAGCCAAACCCATATCGGCAAGTTTAACCGTGCCGTTAGTGCTTATCATTATATTCTTGGGCTTGACGTCACGGTGGATAAGACTACAGGCGTGAGCGTGAGCGAGGGCTTTAGCAACTTGAATGATTATGTCCAGCGCTTCGGCTTCTTCAAAAACATTTCCTTCCATTAAATCGTCAGCTATTGTCTTGCCCTCAACATACTCCATTACGAAATAATGGTAGCCCCCTGCCTCGCCGACGTCAATAGCCTGTACGATATTGGGGTGATTGAGCCTGCCGGCGGCCTGGCCTTCTTTGTAAAACCGTTCGACGTACTCCGGATTTTCGCTGAAACGCTTCGGCAAAATCTTTATCGCGACTATGCGATTCAGACTCAACTGCCTGGCTTTATAAACGATAGCCATCGCGCCGGCGCCGAGCTTGCCAAGTATTTTATAGCCGGGAATCTTATGTGCCGCAACTTTGCTTTCTTTTATGCCTGTCTTTAACCTCTCGGCCTGGGTCGTCGTGATATAGCCCAGCTCGACCATGAGCTCTTTAAGTATTGCAGGATTGACCTTACTGCGAGACTTAAGCTCCTCAAGCGATTGACGCAGCTCATCATCGGTACAGAGACCCTGCTCTATCGCCATTTTGCCGAACACTGTATCGTAATTTGTTTCGCTTGTCATTAATATAGCCTAAGCAAGCCGGGAAGCGCGCGCCGAGGAGCCAATCCTTTGGCTTTAGTTTTTACATCCGATAACAAACCCTTTTGCGCTAATTATCGACTTACAAGAAGCAATGTCAAAGAAAATCTGTTGTTTCTCCCAGAAACATAGCGATTAGAAGAAAATCGACCTTTTTGGCCTTGGAGTTTAGCACTTTTACTGCAAATGCTCTCGTTATCGGCCAGAGCGAGAGATTTGTAGCCATAACAAGCGTAAAAATTGTGAGTAGTGAGTAGTAAGTGGAGACAAAAGACTACAGACTCAAGACCCAAGACTGAAGACTGAAAACGGGCAACTAAAAACAGATAGAGGATTTCAAAGTACCAACACAAAATGAACCTGGGACGACAAGAAATAATTCCGGGGATATAGAGTGTTTACTATATGGCATTGCAGTATACTGTAATGCAGTATACTGCATACAAATAATAAGCATAAATATATTAGTAAGGTCGTGAATAGTGAATGGTGAATGGTTAGTCCGCCAAAAGATGGCGGAACCCGACAGGGGCACGTCCGGCAACTTCGATAGTGAGCGGAGACAGAAGACTACAGACTCAAGACACAAGACAGAGGACAGAAGACAGGGGACAGAAAACAGATGACAGAAGCCGGAAGACGGAGGACGGAAGACGGAGGACGGAGGACGGAAGACGGAGGACGGAAGACGGAGGACGGAGGACGGAGGACGGAGGACGGAAGACGGAGGACGGAGGACGGAGGACGGAGGACGGAAGACGGAGGACGGAGGACGGAAGACAGATATTGATTAGTTAAATGGTGAGTGGTTAGTTGGTGTCTCGATGCTGGATGCTTCCGCCTTCGCTGAAGTTTCCGCCTTCGTTAATACTTCCGCCTTCGCTAAAGCTACGGCAGACAAGATGGCGGACAAGCGATGCTAAGGGAGTATTGAGCTAAAGTGAACTAAAGTGCCTAAAGTGAGCTAAAGTTAGATGCTGGATGCTGGATACTCAATTCTCGATGCTGGTTGCTGGATGTTCGTAAGATGATGAGTGGTGAGACAGAAGACAGATTACAGAAGACAGAAGACGAACGACAGAGGACGGCAGAGGCCGGAAGACGGACGGCAGACGATGGATAATTGACTGCTAAATTGGTTGCCGAGGGCTGGGATTTTTAGTTTGACTTCACGTCCTATAACTGATAGAATTTTAAGTGTCAAAAGAAAAAAGACTCGACTTTTTGATGGAGGGCAAAATATGTGCAATTCAATAAGAACTTTCAATATGCCAACGCCTCGAATAAAAGGCAGGAAATTAACAATAATATTACTTGTATTGCTTGCCGTATGTTTATTCGGCCGACCAGCCGAGGCCAAATACGGCGGTGGCAGCGGAGAGCCGAATGACCCATACCTGATTTACACAACCGAGCAGATGAATGCAATCGGGGACAATTCCAACAACTGAGACAAGCACTTTAAGCTGATGGCGGATATTGATCTGAGTGCTTATACGGGAACTTCTTTCAATATTATTGGGAGTTTGTACGGCTCCTTCAGAGGTGTTTTTGACGGCAACGGCAAGAGAATCTCAAACTTCACCTATACTTCTACAGATACAAACCGCATAGGACTTTTCGGGTACGTTAGTGGTGAAAATGCCCAGATCAAAGATTTAGGATTGATTGACCCTCACGTTGATGCAGGGACATCTGCTCAGTACTACGTAGGACAATACATTGGTTCGCTGGTTGGCTACCTAAGTGAGGGAACCATCACAGGGTGCTATGTTGATGGCGGCAGCGTTTCAGGAAATGAATATGTCGGCGGTCTGGTGGGAAAGCTTTATAGGGGCACAATCACCAACTGCACTTCATCAGCCAGCGTTTCAGGAATTGACTATGTCGGCGGCCTAGTAGGACAAAATAGTAACGGCACAATCACCAATTGCTATGCTACAGCCAGCGTTTCGGGAACGGCGGATGTAGGCGGTCTGGTGGGGGCAGGTAATCAGTGGGGGATGGGCGAAGTTACGTTCTCTTTCTGGGATATCCAGACCAGTGGGCAGTCAACCAGTGCCAGCGTGACGGGTAAGACAACGGCCGAGATGCAGAATCCAAACACGTTTATGGATGCAGGTTGGGATTTTGTGGATAAACCCGATGGCCCCAGTGACATTTGGGCGGAGCCTGCCGGTGGCGGATATCCAATTCTTTGGTGGCAGCTCTCGCCGCTGCCTGAATTGCCTACCTTCTCAGGTGGGCCTGGAGAGCCTGATGACCCCTATCCTGTCTCAACGGCTGCCGACCTGAACAGTAATCGGCCATAATACAAGACTGATGAGAGCACATTTTAAGTTGACGAATGATATTGATTTAGCGGGGATTGATTTTTACATCATAGGTAGCGAAACGTTTCCTTTTACCGGCGTTTTCGATGGCAATGGTCATACAATCTCAAACTTCAGCTACACTTCTACCGACACAAATTATGTAGGACTTTTCGGTTACGTTGAGGGTGCAGAGATCAAAGATTTGGGATTGATTGCTCCTGATGTTGATGCGGCGGGAGGAGAATATGTTGGTTCGTTAGTCGTCTCTAATGGGGGTACAATCATCAATTGTTACGTCGAGGGCGGCAGCGTTTCGGGTCGGAACTACGTCGGTGGACTGGTGGGAAGGAATTATGGCACAATCACCAACTGCTATGCCCAGGGCGGCAGCGTTATGGGAAGTGGATCGGGTGTCGGCGGCCTGGTGGGATGGAACACCGGGACAATTACCGACTGCTACGCGACGGTCAGCATTTTGGTAAACACAAACGTCGGCGGACTGGTGGGAAGTAATAGCGGGAGAATCACTAAATGCTATTCAGCAGGCAGCATTTCAGGAATGACGTATGTCGGTGGACTCGTGGGAACAAATTCGTATGGTACAATCGCTAACTGCTATTCCAAGAGCAATGTTGTAGGAATCGAAAATGTGGGGGGGCTAGTGGGAAGTGGTGGTTGTGCCCACAATTCTTTCTGGGATGTCCAAACCAGCGGCCAAAGCACCAGCGCTGGTGGTCAAGGCAGGACAACAGCTCAGATGCAAATGGCAAGCACCTTCCTTGGCTGGGATAGATGCGGCAATGAGGGAGTTTGGACGATTGATGAGGGGAACGATTATCCGAGGCTTTGGTGGGAAAACAAACCGGGCGAAGTGCTCGAAGCACAACAGTTGCCCGATTTGCTAACAGGTGCCGGAACGCAGGATGAACCATACTTGATTTATACGGCTGAGGAACTAAACGTTATTGGTGTATTTCCATGCGAATTGGACAAACACTTCAAGCTTATGTCCAATATTGATTTAAGCCATATGGGAACAGAGTTCAATATAATCGGGATTACGAGTCCCTTTACCGGTGTGTTTGACGGTAACGGGAAAAAAATCACAAACTTAAACCACGCCAGAGGACTTTTTGTGTCCGTCAGAGGAGAAATCAAAGATTTGGGATTGATTGACTCTAATATTGATGCAGGGACAGGGAATTCCGTTGGTTCGCTGGTAGGCAACCTACAAGGCGGAACCATCAGCAACTGCTATGCCGAGGGCGGCAGCGTTTTGGGAGGAAGCAATGCCGGCGGGCTAGTGGGAGCCCTTAATAGGGGCACAATCACCAACTGCTATACCACGGGGAGTGTCACGGGAACCGGTTGGCGTGTCGGCGGACTGGTGGGAGAGAATTCCTATGGTACAATCACCAACTGCTATTCAACAGGCAGCGATTCGGGTGATGACAACGTCGGCGGACTGGTGGGACACAATTATGGCACAATCGACAACTGCTATTCAAGCGGCGACGTTTCGGGTGATGACAACGTCGGCGGGCTGGTGGGATACAATTCCGGCACAATCGACAACTGCTATGCCACCGGCAGCGTTTTGGCTTCTGGTACCGAGTGGTGGCCCGGCGTCGGCGGCGGCCTGGTGGGAGAGAATAGGGGAGAGGTTATGGATTCTTTCTGGGATACTCAGACCAGCGGGCAGGTAACAAGCGATGGTGGGATGGGTAAGACAACAGCCGAGATGCAAACCGAGAGCACCTTTACTGATGCCGGCTGGGATTTTGTAGTTGAGAGTGTAAATGGAACCGAGGATATCTGGAGAATCTGTGAGGGAGTTGATTATCCAAGGCTGACTTGGCAATTCGTTATAGGTGACTTCGATGGCGATGCTAAGGTGGGGTTTGCGGATTTTGCTATTTTTGCCGCACACTGGCTCCAAACCGACAGCAGTTTCTTCTGTGGAGATGGCGGGACCGACCTTACCAATGACGGAAAGGTTGACTTTGATGATTTAAGAGAGTTCGCTGAGAACTGGCTCCAACCGCTACCACCACCAGCGGGTATAATTGAGTTGACTGATGCTACTTTTGACCAGATTGTTCTTAGTTCTGATGTGTTGGTGCTGGTTTTCTTCTACGCAGACTGGTGCCCATATTCCAACGTGATGGATCCTATTATCCAGGAAATCGCAGATGAATACGCAGGGAGAGCCAAAATCTGCAAGCTCAACGTCGATAATGCTCGTGACACTGTTATGGAGTTCGGCGTAACTTCAATACCTACGTTCATCTTATTCAAGGATGGCCAGGTGCAAAGAAAATGGGACGGCGTAACCAGTAAACAAGACCTTACGGCCGCAATCGACAAATTATTGGCTGCATCGTCGCCACCAGCACTGCCGCCAAAAGGGAGAGGATGTTTCCTTGCTGATACTCCTGTGTGGGTGAATGGGGCACTTGTGCAGATCTCAAACGTCGTCTCGGGGCAGATGGTTGGTGAGCCTCATTGTGACCTGGCAACAGACTGCTTAGAGCAGATTGAAACAGTCGAAGAGCACGAAGGGACGTTCGAATGTCGTGACATAGTGCTCGAAAGCGGAAACCGCATCAGCGTTGTGGATGCACACTGCTTCATGCTCGATTCCGGACAGTGGATCGCGGCACAAGACTTAAGAAGTGGCCTCCGATTGAAAACATTAAGTGGAACAGTCGGTATCAAAAGCGTTGCAACAAGAGCCGCGCCTTTTGTCGGCAAGGTGTACAATCTAAAGGTTACAGGAGTAGACCGGTATTTAGTAAGCGAAGATGGGGTAATTGTACGTGACTATTGAAGGCCAGGATTATCCGCGACTTTGGTGGGAGATGGTAATTGATTAGTGGATTAGAGGATTAGTGAATTAGTGAAATGGTCGGGTAAGGCGCAAAACAAAGAATTTAGAATATAGAATGGAGAATTGAGAATTTTAAGATGGCAAATTCTCTGTAATATTTTTTGGGGCTTGTCGTAGACACTTGCGGCATCGAGGAAACTGTTTGACCAGATTTCTCCGCTCACTTCGTTCGGTTGAAATGACATTTCGATTTACTATTTTATATTGAATATTGACTATTGACTATTGATTATTGACACATTCCTAATAGCTTGTTTTTATGGTTGACTTGAGGGTGAATCCCGCTACAATGCGTAGCTCGTATCTCGTATATCGTATTGCGTATGTAGTATGTCGTGAAGTGTATCTCGAACGAGATATTTTTTTTAATAAATACAAAAGCAAATTAAGGAGAAAACAGTTGGGTTATAAGTGCGTTGTACTGATAAAGCAGGTTCCTGATACCAAAAGGATTACGGGCGATGTGATGAACGATGACGGTACGGTTAAGCGTTCGGCGCTGCCTGCCATCTTCAATCCGGAAGACCTTAACGCGCTCGAATTGGCTCTGCAAATAAAAGATCGGTTCGGCGGGCATATAACAGTTATCACGATGGGACTGCCGGCGGCAAGTGAGACACTTCGGGATTCACTTTACCGCGGGGCCGACGATGCAATCCTGATAACCGACACCCGATGTGCCGCGAGCGATACATTAGCAACCAGCTATATCCTGAATTGTGCGGTCAAAAAAATTGATTACGATATCGTCCTCTGCGGCAGGCAGGCGATTGACGGCGATACCGCACAGGTAGGGCCGCAGTTGGCAGAGAAACTCGGCATTACGCAGATTACCTACGTCGAGCAGCTCATAGAACTCGATGGTAAAACCATAACCGCACAGCGAAATATCGGAAACGGCTGGCAACAAGTCAAGGCCGAGTTGCCGATATTGCTTACCGTTATCGGGGATGCAAATGAGCCGAGAGTTGCGGCCGCAAGAAAGATGATGAAATATAAAAAGGCTCTTACACCAATAGAAGTCGAGCAAAAAATCAAGGCTGAGAATCCAGATGCCGACGAGGCGGATATCAAGGAGTTAGCTGAACATAAATGCAGCAAATTAGAAGATAAAGGCTTGTTGATTAAGCAGTGGGATTTGGATTTCCTTGAGGCAGATTTGAACTGGTGCGGCCAAAGCGGCTCGCCAACGAAGGTCCATCGCATTCAGAGTGTTGTCCTGACCGCTAAGGAAAGCAAAAGCATCGAGCCAAACGATAAGGGAATATCGGATATGATACACGAACTGATTGAAGATAAGACGATAGCGTAAATATAGTTTTGAGTTCTGAGTTTTTAGTTTTGAGTTTTCTATGATAGAAGTTAACAGAAAAGGTGAGGTTTGGGTTTTTGCCGAGCAGCATAACGGGCAACTTGAAGATACTCCAATCGAACTGATGAGCAAGGCTCGGCACTTAGCTGATACGCTCAGCGTAAAATTAGCTGCTGTCGTCTTAGGCGACAACGTCAAAGACCTTGTGACAAAGTTAATACACTACGGAGCTGATAAAGTATATCTGGCTGAGCATCCACTATTATGCGCTTACCAGACGAACAGCTATGCAAAAGTGATGTTCGAATTAATCCATAAGCACCAGCCTCAGATTGTGCTTTATGGAGCGACAATTGCCGGCCGGGATTTGGCACCACGTATTGCAAGTGCTGCAAAGGCGGGTCTCACCGCCGACTGCACCGACCTACAAATCGGCGACCACGAGACTGTAAAAGACAAAAAGCTTCACAAGAACTTGTTGTTTCAGATAAGGCCGGCCTTCGGCGGAAATATAATCGCTACCATTATAAATCACGACCGCTGGCCTCAAATGGCTACGGTTCGCGAAGGCGTAATGCGCATCCCGGAGCCGAACACAACACGCCGGGGTGAAATTGTCGAAGAGAAAGTACAATTATCTCAGCAGGAATTGCCTTTGGAGATTCTCGACGAGCACAAACGCCCAAAGAAAGTTGACCTCAAGTCGGCAAGGATAATTGTGGCCGGCGGAGCAGGGGTAGGCAGTAAAGACAATTTCAAACTGATATGGGATTTGGCAAATTGCCTCGGTGCAGCGCCGGCAGCAACCAGAGCGGCGGTTGACTTGGGCTTTATAGACCACGACCATCAGGTGGGGCAGACCGGCACAACGGTTCGGCCAAGCTTGTATATAGCTGTCGGAATCAGCGGTGCAATTCAGCACCAGGCAGGTATGTCGAAGAGCCAGAAAATTGTTGCTGTCAACAACGACCCGGATGCACCTATATTCAACATTGCACATTACAAGATAATCGGAGATTTGAATGAAGTTGTGCCTCTTATGATAAAGTCAACCAAAGAAAAAGGGATAAAAGAGTAATAGAATGAAATGGTGGGGCAAGCCCCACCCTACTGAAAAGAATAAAGAGGAAGAAATTGTTTAACAGATTTCTCGACTTCGCCCCCGTGCTTTCTTGAGAAAGCAAGAACGGGGGCTACGCTCGAAATGACGGTTGAGGCCAGTTGATCATTTCGTTAAACATTTTAAGACTCCGAGAGGTTAGAGGAAACGGAATAGGTTATGGCAAATTTTTACAGGGATAATAACGATATTCAATTTTTATTCAGGCATACAGACCTGTGTAAATCGGCGAAGGTTTGCGAGGAGGGCTTTAAGTTCGCAAGTGAATTCGATTATGCACCGGCCAATGCCGACGAGGTGATACAAAATTATGATATGGTGCTGGATTCGCTCGGTCAATTATGCGCGGAGTTCATTGCTCCTCGGGCAGAAGACGTTGACCGCCAGGGTAATATCCTTAATGAAAACGGCTCGGTAACTCGTTCTGAGGGGATAAAACAAGCTATTGAAAAACTTGGCCAGGCCGAGGTTATGGCTTTTACACTGCCTTATCGGTTTGGCGGCCTGAACTTCCCAGTTCTTGTCTATTCGATGGCCATCGAGATTGTCTCGCGAGCGGACGCTGCGCTTATGAATATATTCGGCCTGCAGGGAATCGCTGAGACAATCAATGCGTTCGCATCGGAAGAAATAAAGCAGAAATATTTACCCGATTTTTCCGCCGGCAGAGTAACCGGTGCGATGGTCCTGACTGAGCCGGACGCAGGCTCGGACTTACAGTCGGTCAAGCTCCGGGCATTTGAAGATGACGGCGGCAACTGGTTTCTGCACGGCGTAAAACGGTTCATAACCAACGGCTGCGGCGATGTGCTGCTGGTATTGGCCCGCAGTGAGCCGGACAGAAGCGGAGGGCTGGGACTGAGCTTATTTGTATGCGAGCCGGGGCCAACGGTGCATATTCGTCGGCTGGAAGATAAATTAGGGATTCACGGCTCACCAACGTGCGAAATATTCTTTGATAATACGCCGTGTGAGATAATCGGCGAGCGTCAGCGGGGCCTTGTAACATACGTTATGAGCCTGATGAACGGTGCTCGTATCGGCATCGCAGCACAATCGATGGGTATCGCTGAAGCCGCTTTCCGTGTTGCCCGTGATTATGCAGCGACAAGGAAACAGTTCGCAGTGGCCATCGAGAAGCTGCCGGCCGTCCGTGATATGCTCATTGATATGAAGATTGCCATAGAAGCAGGTCGAGCGCTTTTGTACGAAACAACACGCTTGGTGGATTTGGAATTGGGATACGCCAGGCAACTTGAAACAAATCCGTCTGAAGATAAAGCACAGGCCAAGCAGCTCAAGAACGAGTCAAGAAAATACAGAAGATATGCGGCGATGCTGACGCCGATGAGCAAATATTATTGTTCCGAGATGTGCAACAAAATTACTTACGATTCGATTCAGGTGCTCGGCGGCAGCGGCTATATGCGAGATTACCCCTGCGAACGGCACGCCCGCGATGCGAGAATCACAACTATTTACGAAGGGACAAGCCAATTACAAGTTGTTGCTGCGGTTCGCGGTGTTTGCAGCGGAACAGCCGAGAAATTTATCGCCGAGCTGGCCGGGCAAAATTACGACGATGAAGTAAAAGATTTGCTCGGAACACTCGCCAAAGGGACAGAACAATTAAAAGAGTCGGTCGCCTTTATCAAAGAACAAGGCAACGAATATATGGACCTCTACGGCAGGGCGCTGGTCGATATGGCAATAGATTTGATTAACGGCTATCTGTTCTTAGGCCAGGCCAGTACAAAAGTAGATATGCAAGTTCCGGTGGCTGAAAACGGCCAGGCCGACAATGGCCAAACAGTTTCTATGAAAGAACGCAAGGCGATGATTGCTCGAAGGTATGTTACCAAGAACGCACCGAAGATCGCAGCTTTGGCGGAGCTGATTCGCACCGGCGATAAATCAACATTTACCGAATACGAGACCCTCGTCGGACCGGTGCAGGAACTGGGATAAAATCATTGTAAAGTATCGATTGTCAATTGTATAATGAAGCCCCGGTAAAACAGCCGTGGTTTTTTGTTCTCTGGACTGGATTTGACAGGACTCGTCTCGGCTGAATGCCGAGCTGTAGCCGGAAAAGTTTTTTATTTTCCAGCAGGTATTTGACCCCAAACAAGGAAAAGGATATGGTACAGGCAATCAGCAAACTAACCATTAAAGGCTACAAATCCATCCGAAATCTTGAGAATTTCCCGCTTCGAAATCTCAATATCCTTATTGGCCCTAACGGCGCCGGTAAAAGCAACTTTATTGAGTTTTTCAGTTTTTTGCGTGATATTTCTAAAGGTAGATCACAGTATTTTGTTACACACCAAGGGGGTGCAAACCGAATCCTTTATCTGGGTTCAAAAGTAACAAAAGAACTTGTTGGATCAATAAAGTCCTCTGGAAGAACCTTTTGGGAATTCAAACTTTTCCCTTCAAAAGTCAATGAGTTGCTTTTTTATGAAGAAGAAATAAAGGGTGGGGCCAGTTCATTATCAGCTAAATGGGCGAGAAAATTTGAACACGGATTGCATGAATCAACATTATTTTCGAAAGGAAATGCTGAGCACGATGAATATGTCGAAAAAATAAGAAATCGCATACAACCAGTAATAGAGAGCTGGATTATTTATCATTTCCATGATACCAGTGATTTTGCGGCGGTAAAGAAACCTTGTTCTAAAAGAGATTATGAATATCTGCGATCTGATGCGAGTAATCTGACGGCATTTTTATTGCGGCTAAAGAAGAAACACCAAAGAGAATACACTTCCATTCATGAAGTAATTCAATTAGCGGCTCCATTCTTCGACGATTTTCTTTTGCGTGAGGAAGAAGATAAGGACGATGTTCTTCTTGAATGGCGGCAGAAAGGATCGGATTATCCGTTTCATCCAAGTCAGATATCGGATGGAACATTGCGTTTTATATGTCTGGCTGTAGTGTTGTTGCAGCCGAATCCACCTTCGACGATATTGCTGGATGAGCCGGAATTGGGCTTGCATCCATACGCTTTGACACTATTGGCAGGCTTAATCCAGAAGGCTTCCAAACAAACACAGGTGATTGTCTCGACGCAATCTGCCGCACTGATAGATCATTTCGAGCCGGAAGATATTGTTGTCGTAGAACGTCAGAACGGCGAATCGATATTCAAGCGATTAAACAAAGCCGATCTCAAAGTTTGGTTGGATGATTATTCTCTCGGCGAGCTTTGGCAAAAAAACGTCTTTGGTGGGAGGCCTGCACGTGAGTAGAGTTCGTATCCTTGTGGAAGGTCAGACGGAGGAAACTTTTGTCAATGATATTCTAAGCCCTCATTTAAATCAGATGGGTATTTATCCTTATGCTTTTCTTTTTCGCAGAAAAGGCGGCAGCTTTGCCTATCAAAGAGCGCGAAAAGAAATACTTAATTCTTTGAAGGAAGATAACACTCTTATTTGTACAACGATGGTTGATTTTTATGGAATGCCGAATGATTGGCCCGGAAGAACAGAATCTCAGTCTTGTCAGAATTATCAAGACAAAGCTCAAAGGGTCGAGCAGGCATTATCGGAAGATATTGTTGCTCAAATGGGTGACAGTTGGAATCCTGCACAGTTTATTCCCTACGTTCAAATGCACGAATTTGAGGCATTGCTTTTCTCAGACACATTGATACTGGCCGACAGCGCGAGGAAGTCGAAAGTTTCTGCTCAGCTTGAGTGTGTCCTGCAGTCGTTTTCATGTCCTGAAGAGATTAATGATAATTATAATACTTGTCCTTCCCGACGAATAAAACAACACATTGAAAATTATGTGAAAACGGTAGATGGTATTATAGCAACTCGTAAGATTGGACTTAGAAAAATGCGTCAGGAATGTCCGCATTTTAACGAATGGATTACAAAATTGGAGGATATTGGGAATCAATAAAATCTTATGCTGAAAGCAGTCATATTTGATTTTGACGGCGTGATAACTGATTCGGAGATTTTACATCTACGCGCTTTTAACCAATCCCTAGCCCAGTACGGTATCGAGATAACAAAAAATGATTATTACACAACGTATCTGGGCTTCAATGACAATGATTGTTACAGGCTGCTTATCGAGAAGGGGCTGCTCAAAATGGACGAGCAGCAAATCAACAACCTCATGAACCAAAAAAAGCAGATATTCGAGCAATTAGCAAAAACCGAAGGCAAAATGATCGAGGGCGTGCGCGATTTTTTGAAAGTGCTTGAACAAAACAATATACCAATGGCGATATGTTCCGGCTCACTTCTGACGGAGGTCGAAATGGTATTAGATGAGGCCCGGCTGCGCCATTTGTTTGAAGTGATAATCTCGGGCGAGCAGGTAACAAAAGGAAAACCCGACCCGGAAGGATTCCTGCTGAGTTTACAAAGACTCAATGAGAGCCGTGAAAATCCCATTACGGCTAACCAGTGCATCGTGATAGAAGATTCACACTGGGGACTGGAAGCCGCTAAAGCAGCGGGAATGCACACTATCGCTGTAACAAACTCTTACGATGCCGAACAGTTGAGCCTGGCTGAGAAAATCGTCGCCCGGCTGAGCGAATTGAGTATAGGCGATTTACAGCAGCTTTGTACTTAGATTTCACATAGGCTGACTGGTGCTGCGCAGTGTGTACTTCGCAGAGCAGCAAGCCCGTCATACCGAACCCTGCAAATGCGAAGGTGATTCTTGGAAAAAGAGTACGTTGAAAACGAAATGTTATATCAGATAATATACGTAGTCCTTTTGATTAATCAAAAGGACTACGAGCCTTGATTTGTACCTCGTACATTTATCATTCGCCGCAGGGCTTATGCCAGGGTCAGTTTTCAGGGATCACCGCAGCGTTGTCTTTAGTCAGTTCCCACCACAGTTGGGGATAGCCCTGACCTTCAAGAATCCACCAAATATCTTCCGTGCCGTTTTCACTCTCACCCACAAAATCCCAACCGGCATTAAGGAATGTGCTGGCGGTTCTCATCTTGGCCGTCGTCTTGCCCAGACCGCCAGTGCTTCTCCGCTGTCCGCTCGTATCAATGTCCCAAAAAGACCGCACAACAGAAGACGCGACAACAGACGACAAGGCAGCAGGAGACCCGGCAGAGCCCCTGGCGATAGTTCCCACCAGACCTCCGACGGCCCGGCTGGCTCCGACGCGACCGACTGAATAACAGTTGCGGATTGTACCACCGTTAGACCCAACGAGGCCAGCGAGAGGGAAAGATTTCTCTCCCGCGCTCACATCACCGGTGGCGTAGCAATTTGCGATGGTCCCTTTGTTATCCCCTATTAGCCCACCAATATCGTGAGATTCCACTCCAGCAGTAACGTTGCCGGTGGCATAGCACTTCGTAATAGTCCCCTTGCTACCCCCCACAAGCCCACCAAGGCTATAGGATATATCTGCGTTGATCACATCTCCAGTGGCGTAGCAGTTCGTGACGTTCCCGGTGTTGTATCCGATCAGTCCGCCGACATTGCGGCTGTTTCTTGTGCCCTTCACAAGGCACGTTGCGTGGCTTTTGGTGATAGTCGCTGTGTTGGCTCCAACGAGTCCGCCGAGAGTGACATTACCTGTCACGGCACCAGTGGTGTAGCAATTGGTGATAGTCCCGTTGTTCTTACTGGCCAGTGCGCCACAATAGAGTGAGCCTGTCCCTGTTGCAATGGCAACATTCTGGAGACCCAAATCGCTGACTCGTCCTTCAGAGCCGATCGTGCCGAACAGACCCAGGTAAGATACGGGTATACCGTTGGCATCAATGGTCAGATTGCGGATCAAATGGTTGTCACCTTCGAAAGAGCCGGTGAATGCATCTGGAGCCTCGATGGGTCGGATATCAACGCCGGCAAGGTCCAGATCTGCGACGAGGAAAAAGGACTTATCCCAGAGAATGGCAGCCGTGCTGATTAGAGCCAACTGTTTGGCAGTGCCAACTACATAAGGATTCTCCTGCGTTCCGCTTCCTTCAAGCCAGGTGAAAGTAGGCTCTGGTATGCTTTTTCCCGATGTTTGTTCCCACACAAGATGAGGATAATCCTTGCCGCTATTCATCACCCAATTCGGGTTAGCTGCCCAGCCGTTGTGGCTGTATATCTGGGCGGCCATCATCTGTGCTGTTGTTAGCCCCATCCCGCCATCGCTGACGCGGATGCCGCTGGTCTCCGTATCCCAGAAGCATTTGGTGACCGTACCACCGTTCATGCCCACCAGACCACCCAAGTCAAAGCTGCCCTTCCCACTGGAAACACGACCGGTCGCGTAGCAACGCGTGACCTGACTATCTCCACTGTCTTTTCTATAGTTGCACCCCACAAATCCACCGACCCCACCGCATCGCCCTCTTCCGATCACAGGCCCGCGAGCATAGCAGTCAGCGATTGTGCCCAGGTTGCCTCCGATCAGCCCACCGATGCCGTGGACTTCGTCGCCAGTTACTTCGACGGCGATCCAGCAGTTGCAGATGGTCCCTTCGTTTTTTCCCACTAGTCCCTATACAAGCGTGACATCTTGAATTTTATTTTGCATTGCTTGACA
>CAYQKF010000082.1:0-22520 GCA_964417935.1 uncultured Pirellulales bacterium | reverse complement strand
GCAGTCCGAAAAAACAAACCCAATTCAAACCCAATTTCCGTAAAGGCCAAAATGAGCGCAAACGCTTTTTCACAAAAGGATTATGAAAATGAAACCGTCTTCAGGCCCCAAAAAAACAAACCCAAACAAACCCAATCTCAAAATCCCATCTACCCCCAAAGGGCTAAGATAAAGCACGCGGTTGCGACTGCCGAAGCCGCCAAGCTGCTGCCCTGGCTCGACTGCGTGGTTTGTTTGAGGGTGAGCGGTTCACTTGATTTTGTAGCTGACCGACATGCCATCGTTTTTCTCCATGGAGGCTCGGATAATAACCGTATCGTAGTTGGGGCTTTTTTGTATATAATCCAGAAAATCCTTCATCGCCCGGGCGGAACGGATGACATTGTCACCAACGACCACGGCGCCTGGTTTTAGCTTCGGCTCGATAATTTTGAGATATTTTAAGTAATCCCGTTTCACGGCATCGATGAAAACAAAATCAAACTCGCCTTCAAGTGTTGGCAATGTTTTAAGGGCATCTCCTTCCATGCAGGTAACCGTTTTCTCTAAGCCTACTTTCTTCAAATTTTCTCGGCATTCTTTTACTCTCTGTGGGTCGATTTCCAGCGTATAAAGGTGCCCTCCTGTCCTCTCGAAAGCTATTCCCATATTGATGGCTCCGAAGCCATTGGCCGACCCAACTTCGATCCCGCGTTTAGCCCTTGTGCCTTCCACAAGAATTCGCAGCATCATTGCATCGCCTATCGTCGTGTTCAGCGAAGTGCGCTGGAAGTTTTTGACAAACCGGGAGCGGAACTCATCACTGCTTTTGTTTCGTTCACCAGAATAAACCAGAACTACATTAAAACCAACCAGAGCGACACACAAAACCAAAGTCAACAGTCTATACCGTTTCATAATGACCTCCTTCAAACGGGTGAAATAAAAAACGTTTAATTTTCCATCTCAATCGAGATTTCGTACATAATGGCTATTTCTGTAACATTCCTAAGATTATCAACCTTTTTAGAATACCAAAAACATCCTCAAATTACGACTGTCTCAATGTAACTTTTGTTTCTTATGTTCTCACACATCCAAGACGGCTTGCTCGAGGTATCTCTATAATGCCTGCTGTTTATTTGCTCCAAAGTTGTAGAGTTTGCTCTGAATATTCTTGCAATATCGGCCTGTTGTATATAAATAGTTATAGTGAAGATTGTAGTCGAAAGAAATATGGATACATACGCTTCCGAAAGGCGTATTGGTTCATATTTCTTTCGTAAGCTATTGTAAATTATAACATAAAGACTTGGAGAGGTGTCGGAGTGGCTTATCGAGCCGGTCTCGAAAACCGGTGTGCCCTTTGCGGGTACCGCGGGTTCGAATCCCGCCCTCTCCGTTAATTTTTTAAGGGCTTTTGTAAGTGCTTAGGAATGAATAGGTTGAGGAAATGTGTACCTGACTGTCCTATAACTGTTGTCCAAGATAATACAATTAGTCGCATGTAGCAAGTTCACTTAAGTCCTTTTGCGACAAGTAGGACCGAGTTTTTCGGGTGGACAAGTTACAATTGGGTCTCTTTCTTTGTTACTATTTCGTGCCCATAGATAACACCCGACCATCCTGTGTCGAAATGTACAATCGCCCATTCGCCGCGGCCATACCATCCCAAAGGGGCACTGCCTCGAGCTTGTATTCGGCCAGCTTCTCACCGTTCCGGGCCGACATTACCCAGAGCAGGCCGCCTTTTCGACCCTCGTAAGCGGCAAACGGGTCTTTTTCGTCAATCACGTCAGGCAGGCCACCGAAGTACAGAGAATTGCCGGCCCGGAGCATCGCCCGGGGACGCATCGGCAGGGCCACGGACCACTTCAACTTTGGAGCACTCTTTGCGTTCGGCTTTCTAAAGTCCGGCAGAACCTGCTCGTTTGCCAACAATGGCTTGCCTGTCTCGGCTTGGCCGAGCCAAGACGGATTGTCATCAGCAAAAAGCGTATAGCCGCTGTTTCTGCTTCGCCGAACGCCCCAGACGGTCTGGTCATCAAATGCCAGCATCAGGCCGTACGGAACGGCCAGGCGCGAGTTGTACCTGCTGCCCCCGGAGTTCGCTATCCATGAATATGCAACAGGGATGCGGCGGAAGTCGCCGGTACCAAGCACCCAGTGTGAGCGGTGGACCTCTGCATCGTCCAGCAGCCGTGAGGTCGAGAAGAGATGCCGACCATACCTGGGCTGCCTGAGACAGTTTTGGTCGAACCTCACGTGACGCATGTAAATCGAGGTACCGTCGCCGACAAGAATATCCGTCGTGGCCCCATCCATGGAAAACGCATCGCTTTTGTCCGGAGCCGTAAATGTTTTTCTGTCTGTGGCATTTTGACCGATTTTTTCAATCGCAACCTTAGAACCGTTTTCTGCTGAGCTTGCCATATCCACTTTGGGGTGTGAATTGCGGACGCGTGTCTGACAAAGGACTTCTCCCGTCATCGGCTCGAGTCCGTAAAGGAATATTCCGCCGTCGATATAGGATGATCTCCCTCCCGCAGCATACGCCAGGCCGTTTTGGACCAGTACGCTTCCGTGCACCGGCCAAACCGATTCAACCTGACCGAGCGATACTGTCTTAAGCTCCTCAGGCGCCGCGCAGAAACGCCAGACCTGTTCGCCGTCGGAAAGGCGCAGACAGTAAATCCATCCATCCGCACATCCAAAGAGCACCAGCCCCCGGTAAATGGTCGGCGCCGAGTCCACGCGACCACCGGCGGTGAAGACCCACCGTGTCTTGCCATTGCGGGCATCCAGCGAGATAACGCGGTGTGCGTCAACGCATGAAACAATAAGGTTTCCGTCGGCTATCACCGGCGCACTGAGCCTGCCGCCGATGCTCACATGCCAAAGGTCATGAAGCTTGGCTGGGAGTTCCATCATCGTCATTCCGCTTCGCAGCGGGTCGTGCCGGTGCGTGGGCCAGTCACTTGGATTTTCGAATTTCGATTTTTGAGTTTCGATTCGCCTGTTAGAAGCGAACGTATTCGTTTTCCTGTATGCTGGGCCTCTCTTGAGTCTGTCAGTGTCCGGAACATTCTTTGGGACCTTCCGAGCATCGGACTCCGGGGCCAGTGCCCAGAATCCGTAGAGTTTCGCCTCCATAAAACAGCCGCACGCATGGGATGGGGCATAGATAAGTCCGTTACAGGGCATAATGCCGTATTGACATACGCCGCGAACCCAGTTGTTGCGCGAGTGATTGTCAGAACGCAAATCGAGGAACTCGATTCCTCGCTTGCCGGTTATGATGTATCGGTCCGTAGCCTTTTCGCGGTAGCAACGATGGTGATGCCCGGCGGTCCAAAGGTTTGCAATTGTGGGGTTGCTCTTTTTGACCTCGCCCGTACGCGGGTGGCGCCCTTCGGTGAAATCAGGGCCGAGCCAAACCAGCCCACCAGCTACAAATATATCAACCGGAGAGCGGAAGCCCGGCTGACATGGGCAGCTCCATAGCTCTTTGCCTGTCTGAGCCGATAGGGCCGACAGGCGTCTGCCATCCGCCCACAGCACAACGCCATCGTGCACGACCAACGTCGCTACCGACCAGCCGAGCCTTCGCTGCAAGTTGGACTTACGCTTGCGAGCGGGCTTTTGTTTCTTCTCGGCAGTTGGTTTTCGATTGGCCTGATCAGGCTTGGTCGGGGAGGAACGCCAGAGTTCCTGGCCTGTGCTGCCCTTCAGGCACAGCACACTTTCGCCGGCGGCAAAGAACACGCGTCCATTTTGGGCGGCAAGCGTCAGAGGCACAGGATTTGCGCTTTCCGGCTTCGACCATTTCCAGAGTTCTTCGCCCGTATCTGCCTGGAACGCGACTATGGATTTCTCATTCGGAAATGGGAGTTTCTCCGACAGTCTCGGATTAATCGCAGCTTGCTCGGCGGTGGGCGAACCGGTTACGACAAGCAGAATACCTTCGTTCAGTATGACCTCTTCCGTGCCCTCGGTGCCTTTGTAGGTTCTTATGACTTCGCCTGTCGCCGCATCTAAAGCCGTTACAGGCGCGTCGATCCCGAGTGGGACGTACACGCGGTTCTCTACGGCCACAAGAGTCCGAGGAAGCTGAACGGGGCCTGAGCGAAACTTCTGGCGATGCCAGGCCCACGATGAGATTGACTGCTTCCACAGAAACACGCCGTTGAAAGCGTCCCGGGCTGCAAGAGACCACTTGCCCGGCACCTCCATTGAAGCGGCGGGCCCTTCATCCACTATATAGAACAGCCGTCCCTGCGCCGAAACCACCGCGTTGATACTTGCAAGGGTGTGATGATTACGGCTCCAGGTCGGCGCAGCCATCCATTGCATGTGCCGCGGCGGTCCCACAATCCCGTCTCTGGCGACGGCGTTGCCCGCAGCATCGTGCAGGAAATGCGTCCACTCATCAATCTCTTCGGGCCATGGCTTGACCATCTTCGTCCACTTGTTCCCTGTCCTAATATAGGCGACTCCCAGCGGAGACAACACCCGCATTATTTCATTCATGGAGATGTTGTCGAGGTCTTCAGCTACAATGAGGTTGACGAGATTGTCAATGTAAGGAAGCCGGTCACCACTTAGCTTGCTCACTGATACTTTACCATAGATACCAAGAGAGCTGATATACTCGCGGGCTTTTTCCACATTCTTCACGTCAGCATCCAGGCCATGCACGAGGTAGCTATCATTCGCACACAGCGCAGCCGTTAATTTTCCGTCTTCGCATCCAATGTGGACTACAAGTCCACCTTTGACACCAGTAGTATTCAGGATATGCCTGGCTTCCTGCTCTTGTGCCGCACCAATTGAGCTTAGGCTCACGCCTAATTGGTGCGGCATTGCCAACAGACAGACAATAATTGTAAAGAGTTGACTTTTCTTCTTCATAAGCACCTATCCTCTTAATGACAAATATGGATACATACGCTTCTAACAGGCGTACCAGTTATATTATACTTTAGATCGGCCATGACAAGATTTTTTTGTTTTTGTAAATGCAATATAATTTCGCGTTTTGTTTTTTGGTTTCCCTCGAGCTGTTGTAAGTGTATAATTTAGAGTTGAGAGTTGGACCAAGATTCTGTATGCCGTTTAGAATATCGTTTGGTCGGAGGATTTTTTATTCTCGGACAGTTTTTAGGAGGATTGAACAATGTTATATCTTGTAAAGACCTCAAGACAGTCATCAAAGCGCTCAACAAGCCACAATGTTCTCAGGATAAGCGCGACAAGCTTGCTCGTGCTTATGATTGCTATTTGCCTAAATGGGGGCAGCGCCAAGGCTGCATCCGGCTCGGATGACAGCTCGCTTGCGCCGCTCAATCGGTTTGGCCGAATGGTCCAGGAGTATTTCGTCCAGCGCGTACGCAGGGTGGAAAAACAAGCGGAACAGCGACGAGCTGCCTTGAAGACTCGGACCGATGCTGAGGAATATGTCCGCGAGGTTCAGGAGAAGATACAGCAAAGCTTTGGGCCCTGGCCAATAAAGACTCTCCTTAAGCCAAGGATTACGGGCATTGTTGAGCGGGATGCGTACACAATAGAAAAGGTTATCTTCGAGAGTCGGCCCAATTTCCTGGTGACGGCTAACCTATATATACCAAAGGGGCGAGCATTTCCACTCCCCGGTGTCGTGGGAACCTGTGGCCACTCATCGAACGGAAAAGCAGCAGAGGCGTACCAAGGCTTTGCACAAGGACTGGCACGGCAGGGTTACGTCGTCCTGATTTATGATCCTATCGGACAGGGTGAGCGTCTGCAGTATCCGGATAAAAACTTGAAATCGAAGATTGGCGTCGGTGTTAGAGAGCATCTGTATGCAGGTAACCAGCAGTTTTTAGTGGGTGAGTTTTTTGGGTCCTGGCGGGCCTGGGATGGCATCCGTGCGCTTGACTACCTGCTAATGCGCAAAGAGGTAGATCCGAACCATATCGGCGTAACCGGGAACTCCGGCGGGGGTACTATGACAACCTGGCTGTGCGGCGTTGAAAGCCGCTGGACAATGGCTGCTCCAAGCTGCTTCGTGACCACGTTCAGCCGTAACCTGGAAAACGAACTTCCGGCTGATACGGAGCAGTGTCCACCGCGGGCGTTGGCTCTTGGACTGGACCATTGTGATTTTCTGGCTGCGATGGCACCTAAGCCGGTTATTATCCTGGCGAAGGAGAAAGATTACTTCGACGTTCGTGGAACAGAAGAGGCATACAATCGGCTCGAACATCTTTACAAGCTGCTCAGGGCCGAGAAAAATATCCAGCTTTTCGTCGGTCCGACCTACCATGGTTATTCTCAGGAAAACCGCGAGGCTATGTATCGCTGGTTTAATCGGGTTACGGGCATCTCTAAGATCCAGCGCGAACCGGAACTGGTTGTCGAGAAAGATGAAACGCTTTGGTGCGCACCGCGTGGACAAGTCTGTGAGTTAAATTCAAGGCCGATCTATTCGTTTACAAAGGCCACATCACAGGCGCTGTCCAAAAAGCGGCGTAGTAATCTTTCTACGCCGGAACTCAAACGGCGTATCGTGAAGATGCTGCGGCTCAGAGAATTGGACAAATTGCGGGCCGACAAGCCGATTCCCGAATATCGGATTCTACGCAATTGGCGACGGCGGGAATATCCAAAGCGATATTGGGTCACATATACCGTTGAGACCGAGCCGGGCATCCATGCAATCGTGTATCGTTTTTGTGATGAGCGTTTGATGTCGCGCCCACCCAAAGGGCCGAAGCGAGCCATTTTGTACATAGCGCACCATTCCAGCGACGCTGAGCTTCGTGAGGAGCCGTTGATTGCCGAGTTACTCAAGGATGAGCCGGATTCGGCCTTTTATACGTGCGACGTACGGGGCATTGGAGAATCGCGGCCGAACACGTGCAACCAGGATTCGTTCCTCGACCCTTATGGTAACGACTACTTCTATGCGATTCACTCCATCATGCTCGACAGACCGTACGTCGGTCAAAAAACTTACGATGTGCTTCGGGTGCTCCACTGGCTCAGGGACCACGGTCATGATGAGGTCCACATAGTAGGTAAGGGATGGGGCGCGCTGCCGGCCACATTTGCGGCTGTTCTGTCGGATCAGGTCAGACAAATTACACTAAAAAATGCCCTGACTTCATATTCTGATATTGCCGAGTCAGAAACTTATGCTTGGCCGCTTTCAGCACTTGTGCCAAATATATTGAAGTCATTTGACCTGCCTGATTGTTACAATGCTCTGCGTGAAAAGAAGTTAAAGCAAATCGAACCGTGGGAAGCAAACGGTGCAAAAGCTGCCCAAACGAGTGTCGCTAATAGAGTATCAGCACGGTTGATAGAAGGCAAAGTCAATTAGCATTTTTTCCCATTATTCCCAATGACGTGAATTTGTTTCTCACTTCTTATACTTTCCTATTTTTTCCTCGTTTTCTTTGCTTTCGGCTTCGGAGAACGAATGGGATCATACGGGGTCCATTTCTTGTTTGGGCCTTGCCTCTCAATTGCCTTTAGTTCTGTTGCGTTACCTTTATCACCTTGCTGCTGCATCCAGCGCTCAAGCTCTTTTTTAAGCCGGCCCTTTATCTTTGCGTAATCAGGATTGTCAGCTATGTTATTAAGCTCGTATGGATCGTATTCAAGGTCATAAAGTTCTTCTGCCGGGCGGTGTTGATAAAATCGAGCGCGGGCAGCAACGGCCGGATTATTTTTACCTATTTCTTTCCAGGTTTGCAGCAGTTCGTTTAGCTTGGTTGAAACTACGTTATAAAACACAGTTTGGTGATTCGGATTCTGGATGTACTTATATCGTTCGTAGCGCACAGAGCGTATCGGATAACATCCTGAGCCGTTGATAATACCGCGGGTTGTATGGGCACCGTACACATAATTGCGGTGCTTTTCGGCCTTACCTAACAGCACCTTGAGGAAACTGCGACCGTCGAATCCGGTTTTGCCGTGGGCATCGGGCCGTCCTGTTTTAATTGTCTTAGGATGTGCCCCGGCCGCTTCAATCAACGTCGGCACTACGTCCACATACTGGGTCATAGCCTTATTGCGAGAGCCGGGCCTGACTCTAACAGGCCAACGGACAATAAAGGCGGTCTTCAAACCTGTCTCATAACAGCTCCATTTGCCGCCAAACGGAAATGGTGAGCCTTGTTCACTGGTGAAAATGACAATGGTGTCGTCCTTTTGGCCTGACTCGTCAACGATTCTCATACGCTCACCAAGCTGACCGTCAAGATACGTGATTTCCGCATAATATTTAGTCAGGTCTTCACGAGTCTGGGGACAGTCAACCAGATACGGCGGAACGGTCAGCTTCTCGGCATTAAAAGCCGAAGCGTCTCCTTTGTTCCAGGGGCCGTGTGGCTCGTTGGAAGCCACAATAAGGCAATATGGCTGGTTCTTGTTACGGTTCACAAATTGGGCAATAGCAGTGTTCGAGGCTCCCTTCTTGTTGCTTTTTCCACCAACAGCTTCAAAGGGGAAAGATTCCGGCGGGCCGAAATGTCTTTTGCCTATCAGGCCGACTCTATAGCCAAGTGCTTTGAGGTAATGAGGCAGGCTCTTTACACCATTGTACACTTTACTATGGTTAGGATAGGCCCCATTGCGCACCGGATACATGCCGGTGTAAAGCTGCTGCCGGGTTGGGGCACACATTGCCGTCGATGTAAACATCGCATCAAAACACATTCCCTCTTTCGCCAACTGAGCCATATTCGGTGTCGGCACCTGTTTACTGCCGTAAGGTTCACAATCCTCCCAGGTCATGTCGTCGGCGATTACGAGCATAATGTTGGGTCGTTTGCTTCTGGCGCCAGTCTGCACACCAGCCGCACAGCCGAATATCGCCAGCCCCATTGTCCCAAAACTTGCTTACTTGATGAATTGTCTGCGGTTCATTTTTTTCTCCTCTATAATTGTCATTTTTTGCAGAAGTCTTGTTATTTTTGTCTATTGCCTTTATAAACCGACCCGCCCGGCCCACCGAGTCCATTCAGCACTCATTTCCCGGACACGGTCTGGATACTCCGCGGCCAGGTCGTTCGTCTCGGTCCGGTCTTCAGTCAAATTGTAAAGCCGCCAGGGTTCGTCCTTCAAGGCAACCAGCTTCCAATTACTCATACGAACTGCCCTGCCGCCCATATGTTCAAAGAAAAGCTTGTCGTACTCTGTACGCCTGCTGCCGGCTAAGATGGGCGCCAGACTTTTACCGTCCAGAGGTGTCAATGTATGTCCTTGGTATTCTGCCGGGTACTGAGCACCAGCCACTTCCAAACATGTGGGCATAATGTCCATAACGTGGCCCACTTCTTCGGTGATTATCCCGGACCTGACTTTAAGTCCTTTGGGCCAGTGAATTATCAACGGCGTATGACAGCCCCCTTCAAAAGACTCCTTTTTCCAGTAGCGGAACGGTGTGTTCGACGCACTGGCCCACGGCCCACCAATGCCGGCATAGCTTAGCTCGGAACCCAAAATGTCCGAGGGAATATCCTGGTCTTTTGTTTTGTAAATGACTTTATGCCCATCACGTGTTTGGCCGGTACGGTCATAACCGGGTCCGCGTGGCGTTTCTGGTGAAGCTCCGTTGTCTGAAAGAAAGAAGATAAGCGTATTGTCCATTTGTCCTGTCTGCTCCAGGGCTTTGAGGATTCTCCCAAGACCCTCATCAATGCGGTCAACCATAGCAGCGTGGACGGCCATCTTCCTGAACTGATAAGCTCTCTCTTTTTCATGCAAATCGTCCCATTTGCTTCTTTCGCCCTGGATTGGAGGTAAAGGCGTATTTTCTTTGTCGAACAATCCTATTTTCAATTGTCGTTTGTAACGCTGTTTTCGTAACTTATGCCAGCCATCTTTATACGTATCCTTATACTTGGCAATGTCTTCAGGGCGTGCATGCAAAGGCCAATGCGGTGCACAGTGCGCAACATATAAAAGGAACGGCTTATCCGAGCGGCTAAACTCGTGAATATATGCCGCTGACTTTTCTGTGACCGCATCAGTAAAATAGTAATCCTCAGACACAGTCTTTACCGCTTCTGTACCATCAACAAGCGAAAACGGGTCAAAGAAATCAATTACCCCCCAAATTACGCCATAATGCTTGTCAAATCCTCGATTGACCGGATACGTTTGTAGCGGGGCAAATGGATGCCCCGGCTCATATTGATGGTCTAACCATTTTTGGTGCAGTTTCTTGTCTTCAAGCGGAGCTGTTCTGGACAGATGCCATTTGCCCGCCATCGCGGTGTTGTAACCGGCCTGCTTTAGCGCTTCAGCGATAGTGATTCCGTTTCGTCTCAGGTTCTGACCGTTCCGCGCCAGGCCTACCTTATGCGGATACTGCCCCGTCATCAAACTGGCTCGCGTCGGACAACAGCGTGCACAATTATAGAACTGCATAAAGCGTAAACCGTTTGCAGCAAGCCGATCCAGGTTCGGCGTATGAATCTCTCCACCAAAACAACCCACATCCGAAAAACCCATATCATCAGCCATAATGATAATGATATTCGGCCTCGATGGTTTGTTGGTTCGGTTTGAGAGTGCAGGCCGACAAGAAAGCGATAGAGCGTAAGCCGTCGGTACCGAGCCAACAAATGTATTTCTAAGGAATTGTCTTCGTGTCATCTCCATTTGAAACTGTAAGTTTTGTTCTGGACTAATCAAAACAGCATTTGTCTTCCTCATATATACAATAAAGCTTAAGGATTGACCAGAAGGATTTTTCATTGCATTTGACGACAATACCAGCCATATCCAAGGTACAATCCCACAGGGGCTGTCTGTCGAACCAGTAGCGAACCAATCAATCTACCAACACCTGCCTAAACGCTCGCCGTGCAGTCCACTTGGGGACGCCTTTCGGCGGATGCGGTATATACCTCGGCGGAACAAAAAATACCCGTAGAAGTATACCCCGTTAGAGACTCAAAGGCAAAAAATCTCTAACGGGGTAAAGCACTGAACGCAATTGAAACCGAATGTGCCGGTCTGCCCAGACAATATCCGCCAGCCTGGCTGAAAATCTGACGTGTTGAAAGTGCTAAACGAAAGAGGTTGGTTATTCTATGCAGGCTCTCTTTCAATCCGCTATTGCCCCCACACTTACGTGTGGGGAATGGATACCACACACGTGAGTGTGTGGTGACGTGTATCCAATTTTTTGACGGTACTGGCTTGTTAGTACCGACGTCCACCACGTCCGCCATCACCGCCACGACCACCACCGCCGCGACTACCACCGCCACGGCCACCACCACCAAAACCACCTCGTCCGCCTCTGCTATCACGGCGGTTAGTTTTGGGGCGAGCTTCATTGACATTTACAGCGCGTCCCATCAAGTCCTTGCCATTCATTTCTTCGATAGCCTTTTGCGCTTCCTGCTTAGAGGGCATTTCCACGAATCCGAACCCCCTGGATTCACCACTAAATTTATCCTTTATAATGTTGGCGGATTCGACTTGGCCAAAAGCTTCAAAAGCCTGACGCAAGTCATCTTCAGTTGTCTGGTGTGACAAATTTCCTACATAAATATTCACTTCGATTTCCTCTTTCATACTTTAAACTTAAGCTTAATTGTTTATTCCAGCATCCCGGCTACCATCGCTCGCCGCATTGCTACACTCATATTTATTAGGAGTATATGACAAAACAACGCTTTTAGGAAGCTCAAAATTAAAAAAGCCATTTGCGTTGTAAGCATTTTTTGCTCGAATTCAAAGACCAGATCGAGTTGAAAGCGCCATTTCTACCGATACCATACCGCAAGTTCAGACATCAATTTGACAAGTATTATAGGATAGCTGAAGAAAAGCAAGCAGTTATTACGAAATGTTGGGGTAAATACGATTTGAAGATTCTTCCAACTACCTTGAAACATAACCAATTCCGAACAACGCAAATGGCTCATATAGTGTTTGTACGATTCAGAACTCGTGTATATTTTTGTACCCCACGGGTTCATAACGTGTTAGTCCGCCTGTATAAAAAAGAGATAATCCCTTGATATTAAAGAAGTTATCTCTAAGCTTTCATAGCGGGGGCAGGATTCGAACCTGCGACCTCCGGGTTATGGGCCCGACGAGCTACCAGACTGCTCTACCCCGCGATCATTAACATATATATACTGCAAATAAGGTTTTATTCAAGAAGAACAAAAACAAATTACAAAATTTTTCGAATCTTTTCGGCAATTATTTCGATTTTTCCCTGCTCATACTCATAAGCCGGCCAGCGGTCAAACAGCCCGTCACCGGTATTGCGAGGGATTATATGAAAATGCAAATGCTCAATAAGCTGGCCTGCCGCCCTGCCATTATTGCACAATACATTATAGCCGTCGGAATTCATCGCGGCAGCTACAGCCTTGGCGATTTTACCGAGCCGTGAACCAATCTGGCCTAAAAGCTCAGACGGACAATCGTGTAACTTTTCAAAGTGCTGCTTTGGAATCACCAAAGTATGGCCATCACTTATGGGGCCAATATCCAAAAAAGCGAGGACAACTTCGTCTTCGTAAATCTTTGCAACCGGAATCTGCCCGGTTACCATTTTACAAAAGAGGCAATCATCGGCGCTCATTCTATCATATCTCGTATTACGTTTAGTGCCCCGCTACGGCCTTCGCCGAGACGAGCCACGTTTTTTTTGCTCTTATACTTCTCGCTATTTCCTATCCGCTGCCTACCATCTGCAATTATTGGTCTGTCTGGTCGCCGGTTTCTGTAGTCTGCCCGGTTTCGGTGTTTTTTGCCGGCTTTTTACGAGAGCGTTTTTTGGTAGAAGTTTTGCCATGTTTTTTTGAGTTCTCGTCGGCGCCTATGAGCTGAAGCAAAACAAGCTGGCCGTTATCGCCCAACCTTCTCAAAGACAGCCGAATAATCCTCGTATAACCGCCAGGTCTGTCAAGGTATCTGGGGCCAAGTTCGCTGAACAACTTTCCAATTATCGTGCCGGTTTTGACCGCTCGGCCATCCTCGTAATCTATCATGTCGCGATTTCCAAGCAAGGCAATGGCCCGGCGTCTGGCCGGCAATGTGCCTTTCTTAGCCAACGTAATCAACTTCTCGGCAAAAGGCTTTACCTCTTTAGCCTTTTCTATCGTGGTCGAAATCGTCTCGTGCTGGATGAGCGAAGCGACCAAATTTCGCCGCATAGCCAGACGATGCTCCTTTGTTCGACTTAACCGACGTCCTGCTACTCTATGACGCATATATTTTTAATTTCCTCATTGAAGTTTTGAAAAAATTTAGTCATTTATATATCGGTCATTCCTAAAGACAAGCCTATGTCGGCGAGTTTTCTCTTGATTTCCCGTAGAGAAGTCTTGCCGAAGCTGCGAATCTTCAGTAAATCAGCTTCTGTCATTTTCGCCAACTGGCCAACTGTTTCGGTTTTTGCTGATTCAAGACAGTTGCTTGCTCTTACTGAGAGCTCCAACTCCTGAATCGGCAAACTCAGTTTTTGGACTAATTCCTCGTCCACCACTTGTTCCTGGGTCTCTACTTCAACAACCTCAGAGGCAGCGACGGTCTGTTCTCCGAGCTCGAAGTACTGTACGAACGGATTGACGTGCTTACGCAAAATTTTAGCGGCCTCCACAAGCGCCATTTCAGGCGTGATTGTTTCGTTGGTCCAAATCTCCAGAATCAGCTTGTCATAATTAGTTCGCTGACCCACGCGGGTATTCTCGGTCGTGTAGCGCACTCTCGTAACCGGTGAATACACGGCATCGAGCATTATCCTTCCGACTTCCTGGTCGAACCTGTCTGCGGCAGCGATGCGTTCGGAAGCCGGCACATAACCACGACCGTTCTCAACTACCATTTCCATTTCAAATTTCACTTTTTCCGTCAAAGTAGCCAACACCGTTTCTTTGTTTACCACTTCAATGGCAGGGTCAGCAATTATATCAGCCGCTGTTATAACACCGGCTTTATTTGCCGAAACACTCATTGTCCTTGGCTCCTGGCCTTGGAGTCGAATGACAAGACTCTTGACATTCAAAACAATATCGGTAACATCCTCCATCACCCCCTTTATCGAGTTGAATTCATGGCTGACGCCCGCTACTTTGATGGATGTTACGGCGCTACCCTCCAAAGAAGAAAGCAATATACGTCTAAGGCTGTTCCCAATAGTGGTGCCGAAACCCCTCTCGAAAGGCTCAATAAAGAATCGGCCATACTTATCGCTCGATACGTTCGTGTCTTGTTCAACACGAGTCGGCAATTCCAAGCCACGCCATGTAACTCGCATATAGGTCTCCTATGTAAGTTTTGAGTTTTGAATTTTTACCCCTGTTTGTTGCCGGCAGGGGTCAAAACTCGACACCAACAATTTAAAACTGCTTCGCAGCTATCTCGAACAGAACTCCACAACCAACTGCTCTTCAACGGGAATCTGGACATCATCCCGAGCGGGCATTGCGACAATAGTAGCTTCGGGTTTTTCCCGGGCTAATTGCAGCCAGCTCTGTGTGGAAAAATTCGGGTTGCTTTCCAACTGTTCCTTCACTTTTTTGACGCTTTTATCGGAACCTTTGATTGTTATCTTGTCGCCGATTTTCGTAGTATAATCGCTGACATTCACCTTGCGTCCGTTTACATAAATATGGCCGTGAGCAATCAACTGCCTTGCTGCCTTGCGCGATGGTGCAAAATTTAACTTATAGACCACATTATCCAAACGTCTTTCCAGCAATTGCAGCAGGGTTTCGCCGGTATTGCCTTTTATACGCTCGGCCTCATGGAAATACCTCATAAACTGCCGCTCAAAAAGCCCGTAATATCTTTTGACCTTTTGTTTTTCGCGCAGCCGAACACCGTATTCACTTACTCTGCCTCTGCGCCACCCGTGCATCCCGGGAGCTAAATTGCGCTGCTTTTTCTCTATCGGGCACTTGGCCGTCTCACATCTGATGCCCTTGAGCATCAGCTTCATTCCTTCGCGACGGCAGTGTTTACAAGATGAATCCAGATAGCGTCCCATTCTTTTTATTTATCTCCAAGAGCTAAAAACTATAATTCAATACTAAAATTCGAATATCGAAATCCGAAATAAGCTTGTTATTAAATCCGAAATTCGAATACCGAAATCCGAAACAATATCAAAATTCAAATGTCCAAATGACCAAAATGTTTTGAATTTTGGATTTTTGTCATTTAAATTTGTTTCGTATTTCGAATTTCGTGCTTCGTGCTTTTCTTTGTTTCGTGCTTCGGATTTTATTTTTTAAACTCTCCTTCGCTTCGGCGGTCTGCATCCATTGTGCGGTAGGGGAGTAACGTCTTCTATCGAAGCGATACGCAATCCCGCCTGCTGCAGGGCTGAGATGGCGGATTCACGACCCGAACCAGGTCCCTTAACCCTGATTTCAACTTCACGCACACCATTACGCATGGCGGCACTGGCGCAGCGTTGTGCAGCCCTTTGAGCGGCAAAAGGCGTACTTTTGCGAGAGCCCTTGAAGCCTACACAGCCGGCTGAACCCGAGCAAACCGTATTACCATCCAAATCCGTAATCGTAATCAACGTATTGTTGAATGTCGCCTTTATGTGCACAATAGCCCGGACGACATTTTTCCTTACTCTTCGCTTTGTTTTTTTTGCCATTATTTTTCTCGTATCTCGATACTCGATTCTCGATACTCGCGACGAGCATCATTTTTAACGTTTTTCCTTTACGCCCTTCTTGCCCGCGACTGTTTTTCTTGGGCCTTTGCGGGTGCGTGCATTACTTTGGGTGCACTGGCCCCGAACAGGCAAACCCCTTCTATGGCGAAGACCTCTGTAACAATTTATATCACGCAAGCGAGCTATATTCTGTGAAACCTGCCTGCGAAGCTGGCCTTCCACGATATAATTGCGGTCGATAATCTGAGTTATGCGGCTAAGCTCATCTTCACTGAGCTTGCCGGCCTTTGTGCTTTTTTCGATACCGGCCTCTTTCAAAATCTGTTCCGAGGTGTATTTACCTATACCAACAATATAGGTCAGCGAAATCCATATAGATTTATCATTTGGAATATCAACACCAACTATACGTGGCATATCAGCTCCTTTTCCTATCCGGTTATTGGTTAATTACCACTGGCCAATTAACCACTCACGATAAAATCAACCCTGGCGTTGTTTATGTCGCGGGTTCGTACAAATCACTCGCACAATGCCTTTGCGACGAACAATCTTGCAATTCTCACATATACGCTTTACAGAACTTCGAACTTTCATTTTACGTACCTGTTTTACGGTTATAGTTCGTAACTAATGCCGGAGAACTATTCGACCTCTGTTTAAATCATACGGTGACATTTCAACTATGACTGTGTCACCCGGCAAAATCCGAATATAATGCATCCGCATTTTGCCCGAAACATGCGCCAAAACCTTGTGGCCATTCTCCAGTTCCACCCTAAACATCGCATTCGGCAAAGCATCGGTCACTTTGGCTTGTAATCTTATTGTGTCCTTCTTTGCCATTTTTCCTGTTTCGTATTTCCTTATTTTGTGGCTCGTAACTCGTCCGAGATACGACTCGTTACCTTTCTACAGTTAATATCAAGACTTTTGCAAAATCGAGGTTAGGCATACTTTGAAAAGAAAAAATTGTTCTTTGATTTTTTCTTTTCAAACAGTAAGCTATTGCTTAATAAAAAGTTAGCTAATTATTTGAGAAAATCGAAAAAGCTGATTTTCTTAAATAATATATGCCTAACCTCAATTTTGCAAAACTTCAGTCAACACCTCACAACCATTTTCCACTATCGCAATTGTATGTTCAAAATGAGCCGAGCATTTCCCGTCTTTTGTTACCACTGTCCATCCGTTCCTCAGTGTTCGCACGGCACCGGAGCCGGCGTTAATCATCGGCTCAACAGCCAGAACCATTCCTTCGGCCAAAACAAAGTCATTTGCCAACAAGTCATCATTGACAAAGTTGGGCACTCTCGGCTCTTCATGCATTTTCCTGCCAATACCGTGCCCGACAAAATCTTTTACCACCGAAAACCCGGCGGACTCGGCATACTGCTGCATCTCGGCTGCTACTTGACTCCATTTAACACCCGGCGCAGATTTTGCTATTGCTATGTCAAGAACATGTTTTGTTACGTCCATCAGCCTGCGTCTATCTTCTGAAATCTGCCCAATGGCAATCGTAACTGCTGCATCTGCACAATAGCAGTCAAGTCTAACGCCGAAATCAATGCTGAGGATATCGCCGAGCTTCAGCTTTGTATTCTCCGAAGGAATCCCATGAACGACCTGCTCATTTATCGAGGCACAAATCGCACCCGGAAACGGGATTTTGGAAGTCGGGGTACGGACACCCTTGAACAAAGCCTGTGCTCCGGCATCGGCAGTCATCTTCAAAGCCACGCTGTCCAACTGCGCGGTTGTTACTCCCGGCTCTGCAATCTCTTTTAGTTTTAAAAGAACATCTGCTAAAACAGCACCTGCTTTACGCATTAAGTCAATCTCTCTTCGGCTGCGAAGCGTTATAGCCATTTAATTTCTATCTCGTCTCATGTTTCGGAACACAACCAGCGCTTCACGTTTTGACCAGGGCGTCCAGATTCTCAAATATCGAAGCCCTTATCTCGTCGGGGCTTCTGTCGGCATCGAAGTCATAAACAGTGCCGTTGTTTCTATAATAATCCACCAGCGGTTCTGTTTGCTGATGGTAGGTTTTAAGACGATTAGCCACCACCTCGGGGCTGTCATCAGGTCGTTGAACAAGCTTTATGCCATCGTTATCGCATAGACCTTCGACTTTCGGCTTCAAGTTTTCAATATGGTAAACCGCCCCACACTCAGGACAGCTTCTTCTTCCGGTCATTCGCTTTGCTACTACGTCGTCATCTATCCGGAGGTTCAAAACAACGTCAATTTTCATCTCGTTACCGGCCAATGACTCAGCAAGCTCGACTGCCTGGTTGACGGTTCTTGGAAAACCATCCAGTAAGAAACCGGCGGCAGGGGCCTTTCTTATCGCTTCGGTCATCATCTCAATTATTATTTCATCCGGCACAAGAGCACCTGAATCCATATAACTTTGGGCCTTTATCCCTAATTCGGTACCTGCGGCCCGTTCGGCTCGTAAGATATCCCCGCTCGATAAATGGAGCAGACCATATTGGGCAACAATGTTCTTACACTGTGTTCCCTTGCCTGCACCTGGTGCGCCCAACAAAACTATTCTCATCCATAGGCTCCTTTTATCCTGCCGGCACCACTGAAACCCTCATAGCTGCGCATCAAAAGGTTGGCTTCGATTTTCTGAACCAGGTCCAGCGAGACACTAACAACTATCAATAAACCAGTTCCACCTAAGAACGTTGCTATCCGCCAATCAATTCCCAATAATATTGAAATCAGTGACGGTACAACGGCAATTATGGCTAAAAATGCGGCTCCAAAATAAGTTATTCTTGTCATTACTGTTTCCAGATAGTTAGCAGTTCTTCGTCCCGGGCGAAGTCCGGGGATGAAGCTTCCCGAATCCCGCAGGTTCTTGGCCATCTCCTTAGGCTGAAACTGCACCGTTACCCAAAAATAAGCGAACAAGAATATCAACAGCATATACAGGACATTGTACGTAAAAGCACGGGGACCCAAGGCATCCTGCAAAGTCTGAAGCACTCTTGAATTATCAAGGCTCGGGATTCTTGCCAACTGACCAATTATTATAGGCGGAAACATCATAAAGCTCGATGCGAAGATTATCGGCATCACTCCGCCATGATTGACGCGAAGGGGTAAATAATGTCTCTGCCCGCCATACATTCGCCTGCCTCGCATTTGTTTTGCCTGCTGAATCGGTATTCGTCGCTGGCCTTGAGTTATTAATATCGCACCGGCAACAACGAATACAAACGCTGCTATCAGGAACAATATCTTTGCCGGTCCTACCGTGCCGGGCGCTGCACCGAGCTTTAAGTCAACATTCTGCAAAAGCGTCCATATTGCCCAGGGCATTCTGGAGACAATGCCGGCCATAATTATCAAACTAATACCGTTGCCTATGCCGTATTCATCTATTTGCTCGCCGAGCCACATCAAAAAGATGGTGCCTGCGGTCATGCCAACAATACCCATTATCATTGCTTGACGGTACATGCCCGCATAGGTCAATCCCTGTCCTCCTAACAACTTCATAAACATTATCGACTGAACAACACATATCAGCACAGTCAGGTAGCGCGTGTACTCCTGTATTTTTTTGTGGCCGGTTTGTCCTTCCTGGCGCAACTTCTTTAAAGCGGGTACGACCTCGCCTAACAGCATAAGGATAATCGATGAGGTAATATAAGGCATAATCCCCAGCCCAAACAAGCTGCTCTTATCCAGCCTTCCACCGGTAAACATCTGCATGTATTCGGCAGCTCTGCCCAAGGGACTCTCCGTGTCTCTTGATTGGGTGATTTCAGTTATCTTTTTCTGGTCAAAGCCGGGTACAGGGATATGGAAACCAACCCTGTATATTATCAGCAGCGCCAGAGTAAAAAGAACCTTATTGCGCAGGTCCGGGATTCTGAATATGTTAATTACCGTTCCAAGCATTATTTCTCATCCAGTATTCTGTACCCGCTTCTGAGAAGCGGATATGTCAGTTTCATATTTCCTTCCGCATGGTATAATATGCGGACAACAATCAAATAACTTTTGCCGTACCGCCGGAAGCCACAATTTTCTGCTCTGCTGTTTTGCTGAATTTGTGAGCTGTTACCTGCAGCGTTTTTGTCAGGTCTCCCTTGCCGAGAATCTTGATTTTGCTTTTGGCGCTGTCAATCAATCCGGCGTTGGATAATTGCTCTACGCCTACATCAGCACCCTCCTCGAATCTTTCTAATTGCGAGATATTTACGATTTCGCAGCGTGTAGCGAATTTATAATTACTAAAACCGCGTTTAGGCAGTCGTCGAAACAAAGGCATCTGGCCGCCTTCATGAAGCGTAACGGAAGTCGAGCCTGCCCTGCTGCCGCCACCTTTGTGTCCTCGGCCACAGGTTTTACCGTGGCCGGTGCCGGTGCCCCTGCCTATACGGCGACGACGCCTGTGTTTACCCGCAACAGAAGTTATTTCATGATTCAACATTCAAATCACCCAATCGTTAATCAGCAACCATTAAGCATTAATTGCCACACCACGAAGAGATTCAACAATTTCTTTGCTGCGCAATTTCAACAATCCGTCCAGTGTAGCTTTGACCACATTTTTAGCAGAAGTGCTTCCGTAAACTTTCGTAAGAACATCCTGCACGCCGGCATATTCGAGCACTGCTCGAGCACTGGAACCGGCGATGACCCCGGTACCGGGACTGGCCGGGACCAATACTACCTTTGTAGCCCTGTATTTGCCGTTTATCGAGTGTGGAATCGTTCGGCCAACCAAAGCTATCTTGTGCAAAGTTTTTTTGGCGTCTTTTATACCTTTCTCGACTGCCTGTGGAACCTCGTTGGCCTTACCATAACCGACACCAACCGTACCTGCGCGGTCACCTATCACAACCAATGCGGCAAAGCTGAACCGCCGACCGCCCTTAACCACCTTGGCACAGCGAAATACTTTTACTACCGTATCTTCCAACGGCTTTTCTTCCTGGTCCGAAAGTTTAACCCCGTTAGAAGTCCGCAATAAAGGCGCAGCACTTCCTTTCGGAGCCTTGCTTCTAACGGGCTTAACGGGTTGTTCTACTGCCAATTTATTCTCCAAACAATCTCGTACTCACTATCGTATTAAAAGACCAGCCCGGTTTTTCTCGCCGCTTCGGCAAGAGCCCTGACTCTGCCATGAAACTTATATCGATTTCTATCAAAGCGAACACACTTAATCCCAACACCAAGTGCCTGTTTTGCGACCGCTTCACCTACTATTTCAGCAGCTTTTTTATTACCGGCATGGGGCAATTGGTCCCGCAGTCCTTTCGTCCTTGTACATGCCGAAGCAAGTGTCGCTCCTGCGACGTCATCTATAATCTGGGCGTAAATATGCCTGTTCGAGCGAAATACCAGCAGTCGAGGTCTGTCTGGTGTACCAAAGACCTTTTTCCGCACGTGATACTTACGCCTTAGTGCTGCTTTTTTCAGCTTCTCAGTTTTCATTTAGACAAAATCCCAATTATGCCGCTCCCGAAGCAAAAGCTTTGCCGACCTTGCGTCGCACATGTTCGTCGGCATAACGGATACCCTTTCCTTTATAGGGTTCCGGCGGCCTTATCTTACGTATATCCGCAGCGAACTGTCCCAGCAGACATTTGTCTATTCCCGAAATCGTGAACCTTGCAGGGACGTCATTGCCTCTGGTAGCGCCGACATCAATATTTACTTTTATGCCCTTGGGTACTACCAGCACTACCGGATGGCAAAAGCCAACCTGAAAAACCAGCTTTCCACCCTGCTCTTTGAGATTGTAGCCAGTGCCGTATATTTCCATTTTCTTCTCAAAACCTTTGCTGACACCAGTAACCATATTGGCAATCAAGGCACGCATTGTGCCGTGCAGCTGCTTGTTCTGGCGGTCCTGGGGACGTTTATTTTCGACTAATATTTTCCCCTCGGCATCGTCAATTTTTACCTTTATCCGGGGATGATAGTCCATCTGGAGCTCGCCGAGCGGGCCTGAGACCTTGATACACCGGCCTTTCTGCTCAACCTTTACACCTCCAGGAATATCAACAGGTTTTTTTCCAATACGACTCATCAGCTCACCGTACAAAGTATCTCGCCGCCGACCTTGGCTTCGCGGCAGCTTCTGTCACTCATTACACCTTTACTTGTCGAAACGATTGCTATACCCATACCGGCTAAAACGCGAGGCAATTTGTCAACAGATGAATAAACTCTGCAGCCGGGCTTGCTTGTCCTTGTTATTTCGTTAATAATAGAATGGCCCTCCTGGTCATACTTTAACATAATCCTCAGTATTCCCTGCTTGCTGTCGTCGATTCGGTCAAAATCCTCGATGTAACCTTCCTTTTTCAAAACAGCCGCTATGCCTTCACAAATATTTGATGCTTTAACATTGACCTCGTTTCTGTTTATTCGCATAGCGTTGCGAATTCTCGTCAGCATATCAGCTATTGGGTCACTTAAACTCATAATTTCGTGCCTCGTGTTTTGGGGCCTTGTGGTAAAACTCACGATTTACCAACTTGCTTTTCTTACTCCCGGTATTTTTCCTTCGTTAGCTAATGTTCTAAAACAGATGCGACAAATTTTGAACTTGCGATATACTGCTTTGGCTCTGCCACAAAGCTGGCAACGCGTATATTGTCTGACGCGAAATTTTTGTTTCTTTTCCGCCTTGTTTTCCAGTGCTTTAGTTGACATCTACACGCTCCAATTTCTCGTATCTGTTTGCAGGCTCTATTCTTCCTGCCCGGTCGCTGTTAAGCCCCTGAACGGCATACCAAAAAGCTGAAGCAATTTCCTTCCTTCCTTGTCGGTATTTGCCGTCGTTATAAAAGTTATGTTCATACCCTGCTGAAACTCCATCTTTGCCGGGTTGACTTCCGGA
>CAYQKF010000081.1:0-22568 GCA_964417935.1 uncultured Pirellulales bacterium | reverse complement strand
AATCATCGGCTCCACCGCGTGGAAGCCTGAGAGAACTCGCTTGTTTTGGGTCTAGATGGGTTTGCGGCAGATGTGGTTCAATAACTAGACGAATCCCGGAATCCTGCAAGTAGTTAACGGCTTTTTGAGGACCATCTTTTTCGATACTTATATGGGCAAGTTCATTCAGCCATTCATTGGTAATTGCCTTTTGTTTGTATTTGCTTACCACTTCCTTTCCCTTTTTTTTAGCGAGGTCTATAATTCGACATTGCCAAGCAAGAAGAGCATACCAATTTACAACGCCCCCTAAACGCACACGTTGACGTGCAAACGCTTGGACCGGACTATCAAGAGAATCTGTCACGAATTCCTTGACAAGTTCCTCAGCATTTGCCCTAGCCTCTTCCAAAGAGCCGGGAGATTCCTTAAACCAATTGCGACGATACATTTCCTTGACCGGGAACTGATCCCAGGCTAAAACATCCTTATCTACTTCGATAGGTCTTTGTGATGTCGCTACGAATTCAGCAATTTCAGTTATGCTTAGACTGAGCGCGTTTGAAACATCTGCAAGCCGGCGCAAATTAGCAGAGGCGTATTCTTCTGCTTCATATCTCTGAATCTGTTGTTCCTTCAAACCAATAGCATCTGCAAGTTGACGTTGTGAAAGCCCTTTAACAATACGTGCTCTTATAAGAATATTTGGCAACTCTTCCAAGTTCGAAGCCTTTAGTATTTCAACAGTTCCGGATTTTAGCGTTTCATATTCATGAATTTGCATAGAAAGGTTTTCGTATTCACTGCGCAGTGCCTCTATTTCTGCCTTCGCCAGAATTTTCGACTTTATTCGTTTAGTAGCTGCTTTGATATCAAATGTGTCAATTGTCGTCTTTAGTTTTTCTAACTGGGCGCTTGTGATTCGATACTGCCGCTCATTCGTTATCATAATAATATCCTCTTCCATCAATTCTTTGAAAAACTTATACAAACAATACCTTTCGCGTTTCCCGTGTATTTATCAATTTGGAAAAAATCAAAGAAGAAGCGTTTTCTGTCTGCAAGCCCACTGGTTGGAAAGAATTCTCCGTGGAAGTACTCTTTTTGTTTTTTGCGTCCATCAGAAAAGTCAAGGAAAACAGGATCTAATTTTACGATATCTATTCCTATTGGATCCCAACATACATCGAAGTCAGCGGGCATAGGCTTTTCCTTGATAAAACTACCATCAAGAAAAATTTTTCGGCATCCTGCTTTATGCAGATCTGTGACGCCATTTCTAAATCCAGAATAGAGAAGTTTTCGATAGTCAGAGGTCGCAAAACGAGCTTCAACCTCCTTAAGTGTTGCATTATGTATTCCTGGAGGTAAAACTTTCCAAGGACCACCAATATCAACAAAGTCGGGTATCATAACACAACTATACTGTTGTGTTGATGGGTAGTCAATATTATCTTTTTTTATTTTTGTATGAGAATTGTGTAAGTTACATGTGTAACTTGAAAGATTATAAGCATCTGACAAAACTATGTACGGTGGGGCTGTTGAAAAAATGGCAAAAGTCAAATAAAAAACGTGAAGTGTATTTCACTCCCCAAAATACGCTTTTGAGTTTACCCTTGGCGCAGTCTAAGGTCTATGTACTTCTCGCCATTTCCCAAAATAATCCAAATTGATGCAAACCTCTCAAAACATTTTACTTGTAGAATCTCCGTAAGGCAATCAACATTCAACACACCCAATTCGCAATGCGACACCTGTCCCGATGTCTTTTATCGACATACGCAATACGAATCAAACCCGCAATCTTGTCCCCGCATGTCTCTGGCGGGGATCTAACCTTATTCCCTCCTGCCCTCAGGGTTAGCTCCTGCGCACCCACAAGCCGAGTTCAATCAAAAGAATTCCGCACACTTTAGTGAGATTATAGAAGATAGAGTAAGGATTTCACTATGAAAAAGGGCAGCCAAAAAAAATTTGCTTTTTGACTGTTTTTTTTTGACTTATATTTGATACAGCGTTAAAATACCAGCATGTTAGCCAGCAGGCTAACATAAACCGCCCGTAGGCGAAAGATATAGCGGAGAACCGCACGTTTTCGTATCAGCAGATACACGCCAAAAAGCATTATCTGTCAAGCCAGACAAGGTTTTGAACATTTAATTTTGTGTAATTTGGATTTGTTTAGGATTTAGGGCTTAGGATTTCGGATTTCAAACTAATAGATAACTCCTTATGCAACACAAACATATAATCAATCATCTGTATTCTGTAGTCTGTCATCTGTCTTCTGTATTCTGTCCTCTGTCATCTGTCTTCTGTCCTAGGCCCTCTACATCTGTCGAGAACGCTCTACAAATCAGCCCTTTTATGCAAAACAAACCCAATTTCCGAAAAAGTCAAATGAACGTAAACATCTATAATAAAATGACTTATGAAAATTTTATCCCGCTGGCGGGGCAAAAAAACAAACCCAATTCAAACCCAATCAAAGCCAATCTCCGAAAAGCCAAAATGAACGTAAACTTAACTTTAACAAAGGATTACAGAAAAAAAGATGATTTCACAGTCCGAATAAACAAACCCAATTTCGTTAAAGGCCCAAAATGAACGCAAACTTATATGTTATAGAGGATTATGAAAATGAAACCGCCTTCCGGCCCAAAAAAACAAACCCAATTCAAACCCAATTTCTTCAAAGGCCAAAATGAACTTAAAATCGATTGCCAAAAAATCCGGCCACACCCTTTGCTCAAAACAGACGTATTTTGCTCACATTGTAAAGACCGATGTGATATACTGGTAAAAAGCCGGCTCAGAAAGATATATGTGAGGAAGGTATAACTGAGGAGATTTTTGATCATGAGCCAAATAGAACGACTCGCAAAAGAACATACTGACATTACCCGGCGTTACTTCCTTCAGTTCGGCGTAGGGGGAGTTGCTGCTCTAAGCATTTCACGGCTGTGGGCCCAGGAGCGTGGGGGACAAGTTCACCCTCTGCTCGCTGAGGTGATTTCGAAGCTGGACTATCTGACGCGGGAAGAGGATTTCGTCAATGCCGGTCGAGGTAAGCCACCCCCGCATAAGTTACCGCTCGAGAAACTTCGCGAAGTGGGATTGGTACGTGAGACCTGGCAGCTTGAGGTTTTGCCTGATCCTGAAAGCAACGCCGAAGTGAAGCAGCCACTTTCCAAGGCTCTGGGCACCGCCCTGGATTTCAATGGGCTGATGAAGCTTGCCGAGACACATGCCGTGCGTTTCATGAGCGTGATGTCCTGCACGAACGGCAAAGCTCCATTCGGCATGGGATTGTGGGAGGGTGTACCTCTGAGGGAAGTGGTGTGGCTGGCTAATCCGACTGCTAATGTCCGGCGCGTCTTTTATTATGGCTACCACAACGACGACCTAAAACAGAGGTTCCAGAGTTCCCTGCCTATTGGCCGTATCCTGGAGGATCCACCGGGGGAGCACCCGGTAATACTCTGCTATAAGCTCAATAATCAATGGCTCACAGCTAAGAGAGGCGGACCGGTTCGTATGCTGGTCCCCGACGCTTACGGCAATAGGTCGGTAAAGTGGCTCCAGCGCGTCATGCTGACCAATAATTACCAGGCAAACGACACATACGCCCTTTGGAATAACGACACCGTAAGTCATATAAAAACCTGCGCACGTTTTATCCACACGCCAAAGAAGATCAAGGCCGGACAGCCGACGCCAATAACAGGAGTCGCACAAGTAGGTATGTCCGGTTTGAGCAAGGTGCAGTGCTGGCTGCACCGGCAAACAGAACCTGTTCCGAATGATAACCCTTACTTTACCAAGGCCGAATGGAAGGACGCGTATATTTTACCGCCTCCTGAAAATTGGGGAGGAGGACTTCCCGGTGGTAAGCTGCCGCCAATTCCACGCCAGTTCAACACTGCCAACGGTAGTCCATCCCGCTGGCCAATCCCAAACACTATCGTTCATTGGGCAGCATTGCTTACGGCTGACCGCCCAGGCCGATACGACCTTCGCTGCCGCACAATCGATGCTAACGGCATTGCCCAGCCCATGCCACGTCCGTTCCTCAAATCAGGCCATAACGCTATTCAGCGAGTGCGAATCGTCGTTGAGGAATGAGTTCGGCACACATGAAACTATAAATCTCATTATGTTGCTCGAACTGCGTGTCGGGCCCGGCTTGCAAGAGCTTGTTTTACTCGTTCCGGGGTCATGGGCAGTTGAAGCAATCTTGCGCCGGTTGCATCATAAATAGCGTTGGCAGTAACGCCGCCCATGCAAATAATGGCCGGTTCCCAACCTCCCTGAGGAGAAATGTCTTCTGCCTTTAGCGGTATTGGAATATCGTTTTGTCAATTCAGGTGGAGTCTCAATTCGTAGCAATCTTGGCGACAACACGTATTGATGATCCTCGCGGAGGTACATCGGAGAAACGCACGTTAAACCTCTTGAAGCTCTGACATCTACCAACCATGCTTCTGGGCACATATATACCTGAAGAACGACCCTCGTCAATGACTTTGCCATCGGGCGAAATCACTGCAACATCTACTTGAGCTTTAATAGGCAAACCGACAGTATCATGCCGCCTGAGGACACCCGTCATGAGCAGTTCGTTACCGTCCTCATATGCGTCGCACCAGGCGATATAGACCTTCCCAGTTCTGTGCTTTTGCAGAGTGACGTATCTACTTTTCACTAAATCCTCTCGATTCGCTACGCACCCCGCTGTGATTACAGTCAATGTCACCATGACTGATCTCAAAAGGTATTTGTAAGTTTCTCTTTTCATGGGAGAATCCTCGAAATATTATTCCATGTGTAATTCCATATTTGTCTTATCACATCATTGTACTTGGCCAGAAGTGCGGCAATGACTAACACAGCTCCCAGAAATAAGGCAATGGCCGGCCCAATTGAAAAATCAAAGAAATAGGCAAATAGTAGGCCTCCCACAGAGGCCACTGTGGCTGCTGCCCAGGCAATAAACATTCGCAAACCCCAGTGCGCAGAAAATAGAGCCGATATTGTAGCTGGGATAATAAGAAATGAAAACACAGTTACAACGCCCGTAACTCGAACTGCAAGTGTAATCACTACTCCCAGCAAAGCATAGAATACAAAATCCCACCATATCACCTTCAAACCTTGTGTGATAGCCTCTTCGTAGTTTTCTGATATTCTCAACAACGGTTTTCTGAAGATGTGGAGGCAACAAGCTACGGCTGTAAAGACTACGAGGCATAATACAATATGTTGCCGGGTTACCCACAAGAGCTTGCCCGCGAGCATTTCTTCGGCGTGAGCGTGGCCTGGTGCAATGCCGATTAAGAACATTGCACCAGCAGCCGTGATTGCATAAGAGATTCCAATTACCGCCTCGATTGAGATTTGAATGATTTTTCTTCGGGCCATAGCATAAAATGCAGCTATTAGCAAAACGCAGCCTAACGAAAACAAATACGATATTAGTGTGTCTTCTTCTACTTCAAATAGCAGATGAGCAGCGATGGAACCAACCGCGGCGACCTGTGCTACGGCGATATCAATGAAAATAACTTCTCTTTTGAGTACATGGATGCCAAAATAGCCAAGTATTGTTCCTATGATTAGACACATGAGAAATGGCAAGCCGAGAATTTGAACCAATTGGGGCATTATTTATATCCTTTCGAGTTTAAGTTACGACCAGAGAGTATGCTTCGCAGCACCATTGCACAGACGAAGAAGAGCCCCAGGAATAATACGAGACTTGGTCCATAGGGGAAGTCGCAGAAATATGATGTTCCCAAGCCGAGGACGCAGGCAACAAATCCTGCACTCCAGCCGATTAAAACAGCCCGACCCCATTTTTTCGTGAACATTGCGGCGATAGCTGCTGGAATCATGAGGAAGGAATATGCTAACAAAACTCCAGCAATTGGAACAATCAAGACCGTAATGATGCCTTGAGTGGTGAAGAACAGAAAGTCCCAGAGTTTTTCGCTTTTTAATGTCTGTGGATTCTCTGCCAAAGTGATAAATTTATGTCGGAATTTGTAGTGAAACAACAGCAGAAGAATATAAATAACGACTGTCACACTAACTAATGGCCAGCTTACCCATAATAGACACCCCGCAAGGGTTGTTGTTACGTAAGGTTCTGCACTATGGACTATATCTGTCAATAGTAGTGAAGCAACAAGCGCCATTGCGTAGAGGATGCCAATGACTGCTTCGCGCGGTATGGCCCGCGTTTTCGGTTTGATTAGTGCAAGTAAGAGCGAGCCCAAAAGCACCGCCGCCATAGCCAGCACGTATGAACCAACCGAGGCATATTTACAAAGAGCTGCTATCTTGGCTAATACAGGGGAGTCGGAAAAGGCGTAACTGGCGTAAATGCCTACCCCCACCAGGGCGCCGAAGGCTGCCAACTGGTCCAGAACTAGGTCAGAAAATATCAGGGTACGCCTTATTATGTGAAGCCCAAGATAGGTATGCAGAATAAGCACTACAGCAATTAAACTAATCTGTAGTGAAAACAGTTTTATCGCTTCTGACATTATTGTTTTCCTTCATAAAGGCTTCTGCAAAATGGAGGTTAGGCATACTTTGAAAAGAAAAAATTGGTCTTTTTATTTTTTCTTTTCAAACAGTAAATTCTTGTGAAGCAAGCAGTTATTTGATTATAAAAAAAACCAAAAACCTGATTTTCTTAAATAATATATGCCTAACCTCAATTTTGCATAACTCTATTTTGCTTCGTAAGTTAGGAAGAGTATTAGCTAATTTTTACTCGCTCACAAGGCCGGTATTCTTAGCTGCTTTTAACAGACCGTTAATCCAGTAATCGACAAGCTGGAAGTAAGTTTCGGTTCCAGGGACTCCACCAACAAACAAAGGAACGATGACTGCTTCAGCGCCGGTTCTATTGGCGACGGTTCTGACCTTATGCTCGTCAAAGTAGTTTGCGGCAAGGATAATACGAATATTTTTATCATGCATCGTCTTGACCAAATTGGTAACGTGCTTTGCGGAAGGTGGAATTCCCGGTTTTGATTCAATGCTGGCGGCTTCTTCCAAACCGAAGAGTTTTAGAAAGTAGCTCCAGTTCTTGTGATAGACGACAACAGGTGCTCCACGCAAAGGAAGCATTTTTTTCATCCAGCCGCCCAGTTTATCAATCAAAGGTTTTCCTTGTAATTCATTTTGCTGCAGAAACTCAATCAACCTGTCCTTCTCGGCCATCCTGCAGAGGGTGTCTCCTCCGAGCAGTTTGACCAATTCTTCGCCAAACAGACTTTTATCCAGCTCATCCTGCAGTCTATTCAAGTTTTCTTGATAAAAAGCTTTACCCTGTGGGTCGTTCTTAATTAAGCCGGTTGCGATATTCCACGCCACCTGCTTGGTATTAATCGGACTGGTGGTAATGTGTGGGTTACCAAATACGTGAACATCACCCTCGATTTGCGAAATAACTTTAGGTTTCTCAACCAGCTCTATTCCTTGTGATACTGCGACATATCCAATTTCCCCGCTGCGAACATGTTTGTTTCCGGCTCTGTTTACCACTGTAGGCAGCCAAAGTTCAAGGTCAAGTCCGGTTGCTATTAGTACGTTAGCGTCCATGACCATATTTACAAAGGATGGTTTAGGTCTTATATGATGAGGGTCTTGAACGCTATGAACAATGGAATCGACGGCAACCCGTTCGCCGCCGATAGCTTTGGCTAATACGGCGTAGTCGGACAAAGTCGTAACTACTTGCAGGCGTCCCCTTTGTTGCGTGCGCAGACGTGTTCGCTCTCGGGCGGTGCCGGCATCGTGCAAACATAATACTGCCAATAAAACAGTGGATATAGTTAAGATGAGAGAATTTCTTCTTGCCATTTTAATTGCCTCCTTTTTTCTGTTTTAATAACGTTCATGCTTATGTGGCCCGGCGCTAAAGATCGCCTGTAACCAAAGTACATGTTCGGTATCCTCGGTGCCCCGGCCGAATGCATAATCATACTCACAGCGAAGCTTGACCCATTCACTCTGCCACCAGGTTATATACGGACATACTTGCCAACGTTCAGCATTCTTAGCAGTGTAGGCGAGTGGAACAACAGAAGCCCCTGCCGTGTTAGCGTAATCTTTGCTATCCGGTTTATAGTAATCAGCTCTAATTCCGATGTCTAAGTTGCGGGCTACTTTTGACTGCAGATAACTGTAAGCACCCCAGGCATTCAAATTATCTTTTCCAGAATTATCCGGCGCCAGGATGTCTTGATTGAGAAAATAAACTTCACTGCGCCATTCCACATTTCGGTAGAGGGCCTGGTCTGCCGGTTCCCAGAGAAAAGAAAGGTCCGCTCCGAATACTTGGGTGCCTAATGTGTCGTGCTCATTTTCAAGTGTGCTACCTTTGAGAACACTCCATTCATCATTCCAGCCGAATAGCCCTGTCAGCCCAAATTCCAGGTAAGTGTCTCTGGAAAGGTCCCGATAATTCTTGTAGTGGAGAAGCAGGGAAGGATTGCCCAAAGTGTCTCCACCGAACAAACGTTCATTTTCGGTATTAGTAACCTGAAAAGTCAATCCTTGATAAGCCTGGCCCCACTTGGGCAGTGTCCACTCGATAGATGCGCCTGTCTGACCAAGGCCTTCGTCGCCGAATATTCTTTGTAAAGCTAAAGGATACTGAACCTGGTCCAGAGCATCTTCGTGCCATCGGTTAACTACGCCGAACTGCTGACGGAACCGACCCAAGTCCAGAGTGGCGTTTTCGAGCACTGTGAAATGTGTAAGGTAAATCTCTTCCAAATGAACCTCGCCATCGTCATGTATGTGCGTTGTAGCCTTCAATCTTGAAAAAGGGTCGAGATAAGACTGGAAATTTAGTTCGAGGCCTCGTATTTCAGCGTCTGTCCGTTTTCGGGTTTCATCCTGGTGCCGGTAGTGACCGATAAAGTCCCCGGAGACGCTGATTTCCGGATTAAGCTGTTGCAAACTAAGGCCGCCGAATTTATAGACAGTTTCTTCAGGTGCTTTCTTCACTTTCTTTTCGCCTGCCATGCTTTCGGCCAGCTCGCGCAGACGTGCCAGTTCATCCTCAGCTTTGGCCTCTTCATCAACAGGAACAGGTTGCCTGAGTTTGTCGATTTTTCCTTTCAACGCGTTGATTTCAGTTTCGTGCTTTAGTTTCATTTCATTCATCTGCCGCCTCAGCTCGAGAATCTGCTGCTTGAGTTCTACAAGTTCAGGATTTTCAGTCTCGTTATTCTCGGCAAGACCCATACTGGACGAACCTATGGTAGCGAGAAGGAAAAGCAGGCAGAATATCTTTTTTACCTGCATATTTATATCTCCTTATTAATGTTACGAATTAGCCAGAATATTCCGTGGATTTTTGATTCCGAACTGTGTTTAGTCCAGAAGCCTACGATGAATCTGGCGTTTCTAAAACTTAGGATTGCAGTGGAATCAGAGTATTGATGCTCTGACTCCTACCTTAAGAAATGGCAATTGATGGCGGTGCTCGTGAGAAAATTGAACAGGTCCACTCATTGTGATTTACAACCGTCAACTGCGGTAAGAATTGTGAAATAAGAGGACTTTCAGTGCTGACTAATGTCGAACAATGATTGACCTCTGTCGAATTATAACCAGCCAAAAACATACAAGTCGTGCATGGTTTGTTACAGGACATACCATTCGTTGTGCCGTGATGCAGAACACCAAACACACAGCCTTCACTATGGAATAGTTCAATTGAAGTGCTTACAATCAGATATACAGCAAAAATCGCAAGCGATGCTGTTTTATACAACTTGAACCATTTTTTTGAACAGCCAGACATACTTTCTTATTAGCTCCAACAACCATCGCAATTACATACCGCATCCATAAAACAGCAATGTTACACACCTCAACATTGTGCGCCAAGATATATTTTCCTCAGAAATAGATTGTTTCTCGCACATTCCTGACAATGTCTGTAGTTAAGCTCACCGATTTATCGTTTAGTTTGAAGGAAATAGTCTCGTTCATATCGAAACCTCTCTTGTTCTAAATTGCAGAATAATGTTCAACTGGCAATGTAAACAAATTTCGGTATAAATGTCCAGAAAATTTTTCCAAAATCGATTCATTACCAGAGGTCGCTCTTTGATAGCGGCACTTCGCGTGCGACAAAGAAAAGATACCTTAAAAACTCAAGTGTCAAAAGCAAAGATATTCCTTGAAAGACAAGAGCATAACGATAGAATAACCGGTTAGGCACCTTAAAACAACGAGCCATTGCAGGAAATTTGTTATGAGTGAGAAGAATGTTGCCATTTGAAGAAGCTCTCATGACTGTTTTGGATTCAGCTCACAGACTCGGCAGCGAGCATGTCGATATTGCCCATGCAATAAACCGGATATTAGCTGAGGATGTCGAATCGGATATGGATATGCCTCCTTTTGACAGGGCAGTTGTCGATGGCTACGCCTGTCGTCGGGAAGACCTTGCCAATCAGCTTACCATAATCGAAACGATTCGAGCAGGAACACTCCCTAAAAAAGCAATTGGGCCGAACCAATGTATTAAGATTATGACAGGTGCCCCGGTCCCCAAAGGTGCTAACTGTGTCATAATGGTTGAGTTTACCGAAAATCCCACAGAAGGTACCATTCGCTTTGTCGGCGAAAAGACAGACGACCACATTCGCCCGCAGGGTGAAGACATCAGAGTTGGCCAGGTCGTTTTGCTCAAGGGCACACGTATCAAGCCGCAGCATATTGCGGTTCTTGCTTCGGTTGGCCACGTACGACCACTCGTAACGAAACGACCAAGGGTGGCAATTATCGCAACAGGCAACGAGCTGGTTGAGCCTGGCTTGAAGCCGGCTCCTTCGCAGATCAGAAACAGCAATAGCCCTCAGCTTGCCGCGCAGCTTGAAAGCGTCGGCGCGGTCGTGAGGAGTTACGGCATTGCCAGAGATACATCCGATGATATTGACAGTGTATTCAAAATAGCTGCCGCTGAAAACGACGTAGTTGCTATCTCCGGCGGAGTTTCCATGGGTGATTTTGATTTCGTGCCGGGGATACTGAGGCAAAACAATATCGAATTGTTGTTCGAGAAAATCGCATTCAAGCCGGGCAAGCCCACAGTCTTTGGGATGTCTGAAAAGGTCTATTGCTTTGGGCTGCCTGGTAATCCGGTATCCACATTCGCGGTGTTTGAGCTGTTGGTTAAACCTTTTCTGTACAAGCTGATGGGCCATACCTATACACCTCCTAACGTTCAGATGCCGTTGGGCGAATCCATCAGAAGCACAGATACAAAACGGCAGAACTGGATACCAGTTACAATAACGGATGAGGGAATGCTGGAACATATTGAATATCACGGCTCGGCCCACATCGGTGCGCTACGTACTGCGGACGGATTGGTCAGTATCGGTGTCGGTGTGGCTGAAATCCCAAAAGGAACTATTGTTCGGGTCAGACTGATTTGAGCAAAGAGTAACTCACAGACCATATAGAAGATGGGTGTTGACTATCTTAGAGTTTCGATTACGAACAGATGCAATCTGCGATGCATCTACTGTCATCCTCTAAGTAACTGCGGTTTCATAGAACACCAGGAGATTCTGACGTTTGACGAAATCCGCCGTATCGTCAGACTTTTTGCCCTGTGCGGCATTAGAAAAGTTCGCCTAACAGGAGGTGAGCCGTTATTAAGAAAAAACATTGTCCAGCTCGTACGGAAATTGTCCGCGATAGTCGGTATTAAAGAGCTGTCGATTACAACAAACGGTGTTTTTCTTGAACCATTAGCCGCGGAACTTAAAGCTGCCGGCCTGCAGCGGGTCAACATAAGTGTAGATTCGATAGAAAGAGGATGTTACAAGCGTATTACCGGATTTGACCTGCTGCCAAGAGTAGCCAAAGGTATTTACAAGGCAATAGAAGTTGGTCTGACGCCCGTTAAGGTCAACAGCGTTATAATAAAAGGCCTCAACGACAGCGAAGAGCAGATTGTGGCACTTGCAGGAATGAGCGTTCATTTACCGGTTACCGTCAGATTCATCGAGTATTGCCCAACCAGCAAATACACGAAGCCGGCAAGTGATTATTTACCTAACAGGGAGGTTCGTGCTGTTATCGAGCGAAAATATGGACCACTTTCCAGTGTCGTTATGGCCAACAGCAATGGCCCTGCTTTATATTTCAAGTTTAGAGATTCAGCCGGAGCTATAGGTTTTATAAGCGGCCGCTCTTCAACGTTTTGCTTCTCGTGCAATCGGCTTCGGTTGACCAGTGACGGTAAGCTCATGCCGTGTTTGTACTCGGCTCATACCTACGACCTTAAAAGACTAATCCGGAACCGAGCAAGTGACCGGCAGATGCAAGATTTGCTAAACAGGATAATCAGCGAAAAGGGCAGCTATACAAAATTGAACTCGTTTAAAGAAGAATTTTCTATGTGCAAAGTTGGAGGTTGAGAGCTGTGGCAAACAATCGTGGCATGATGGACGTAAGCATCAAAGATATTACCCTAAGGACAGCAAAGGCAAGCGGCACTATTGTTCTTGGTGAGGAAGCTTTTCAAACTGTCAAACAAGGTACTTGTATCAAGGGCGATGTGCTTGCGACCGCAAAAGTGGCCGCCATAACTGCGGTGAAATCTACCCCAGCTATAATTCCTATGTGTCACCTTATCTTGATTGAAGCGGTTGATGTTGACTTTGCTCTCAGTGAGCAGGACAGGTCGATTACGGTAACTGTAAACGTTAAATCTTCGGGCAAAACGGGTGTTGAAATGGAAGCTCTTGTCGGGGCAAGTGTGGCCTGTCTTACTATCTACGATATGCTAAAGTACAAAACCAGGGATATGGTTATAACTAAGACAAGATTGCTTGAGAAAACAGGTGGAAAAAGTGGCGACTACAAAAGGCCGGATTAGAGCCATATCCGTTTCAAAGGAGAGGGGCACGCGAAAAGTTAATGTGCCCAAGGCCGAATTGCAGGCCGACTTTGGCATTATCGGAGACGCTCACGCAGGCGATTGGCACAGACAAGTAAGCTTGCTTGGAGCCGAATCCATAAACAAAATGGCTGCAAAAGGAGCGAAAGTCTCGCCCGGCGATTTTGCCGAGAATATCACCACGGAATGTATCGACCTGGGTGCTTTGAAAGTCGGCAGCAAACTGAGGCTCGGCGCTAACGTAGAGCTTGAAATTACGCAGTCCGGAAAACGCTGCCATCAACGCTGTGAAATTCTCAAGCAGTTGGGTGATTGCATTATGCCGCGAGAAGGTATCTTCGCGAAGGTAACTAAGGGTGGCACTTTAAATGTGGGTAACGCCATAGAGGTAATCAATGACCAGAGTAGCTATATTGACCGTCAGTGACAGTTGCGCTCATGGAAAAAGAGAGGATGTTAGCGGGCAAACCATCAAGGATATGCTGCCCAAAGACAAATTTGAGATATGCGAAAAGAAAATTACATCTGACGACCACCAGACAATAGCCGATGAGCTGAAGTATTTTTCAGATAAAGCAGACATTGACTTAGTACTTACTACGGGTGGGACAGGACTGGGCCCTCGTGATGTTACACCGGAGGCTACGGCATCTGTGTGTGAAAGAATAGTCCCTGGTTTGGGCGAAATTCTCAGAGCCGAAGGTTTCAGAAGGTCTCCCTATGCCGTGCTGTCCCGGGGTATCGCGGGTGTCCGGAAGAATACCCTCATAATTAATCTGCCGGGCAGCCCAAAGGCCGTCCGTGAGTGTTTGGAAATAATCCTGGACGTCTTGCCCCACGCAGTGGACATGATGCGCGGTGGCGGACATTAACTAAAGGAGTCATGGGATGATTTTACTGAAGCTTTTCCTCGTATTTCTCAGAATCGGATTTTTCGCAATCGGAGGAGCATATTCTTTCTTGCCTCTGATGGAAAAAGAACTTGTACAAAACTATCAATGGCTCGACAAGCCCGAGTTCCTGGAAGTCGTTGGGATGGCACAGATGTTTCCTGGTGCAATATCAATCAAATTTGCCACTTATGCCGGTTACAAGGCTGCCGGTATTCCAGGTATAATAGTAGCCAATGTAGCCAATTTGCTGCCACCCGTGTTTTGTATGGTACTTGCATCGCTGGTCTACGCAAAATACAAAAACATCCCGGCCATAAAGGCTGGGCTGGAGATGGTTCGATACGCAGTTTTTGCGATGATTATTGCTATTGCGATACGCTTAGTAGACAGAAACCAGGTCGTGCAGTTGAAGTATATAATTGTGGTTGTTGTCTCATTTGTGTTGTTTACTCTGGCAAAGGTCCACCCTGCTCTTATTATCACCAGCGCTGCTTTGTACGGCGGAGTGCTCAAGTGGATAACTTCAACCTAAGGCAAGAGGGAAACTTAGTGAAAAAGGACTGTTCTCAATCCACAAATTTGCTTATAATGTGATTCGGAAAGGCTGGCAGTGTGCCGGCTGTATTTGGTCTGGGAAATTTAGGTTTAGAAACTATCTCAAAACTGTTACTCCTTCGGCAGGCTCAGGACAGGCTCTGAGCGAAAAGAGCCTTTAGCCCTGAGCGAAAAAAGCCTGCCCTGAGCGTAGTCGAAGGGTCGAAGGGGAAGGTTTTGACCTACAAAAATAAGAGATTCTTCGTTGCGCTCAGAATGACAAATTGTGTCTTGAGATAGTTTCTTAGTGGAGGATAGTTATGGATGCCACAATTACTCTGAATGTTAACGGAAAAGAAAGAACCGTCATCACCGACCCGGAAAGGCCATTGCTTGATGTTCTAAGAGAAGACCTGCATCTGACCGGCGCCAAGTACGGCTGTGGCGAAGGCCGGTGCGGTGCCTGCACTGTGCTGATGGACGGCAGACGAACACTCTCCTGCGTTACGCCGGTCGCCAGGGCAGATAAGAAAACTATCACAACAATCGAAGGACTTGCCGATGGTAATTCCCTCCATCCCGTTCAGCAGGCGTTCCTTGACGAGGGCGCGATTCAGTGTGGCTACTGTACGCCCGGCATGATATTGACTGCTGTGGCGCTTCTTGAAAAGAATCCACAGCCCTCGGATGAACAGATAACGGAATGGATGAATGGTAATATATGCCGGTGCAACGGATATACAAAAATACTAAAGGCCATTCGCCGCGCTGCATCGCAAATCGCGGAGGTGAGAATACCATGATTGAAGATACCTTTGCCAAAGAAACGCTCGAACCACAGCGCTCTGAGCCTGTCGAGGAGCCGAGTCCCGAGATAAAACTGAGCCGGCGTGCGTTTGTGCAAATGTTAGGCACGGGATTACTTATTACGGTGACGCATGGCGTCTCTCTCGGTCAGCGACGCGGCCGGAGTGGACAGTCCATAACCGTTGCCGCACGACTCCACATCAACCAAGATGGCACAATTACAGTTATGACCGGCAAGGTCGAGGAAGGCCAGGGGCCCCGAGCACAACTAACACAGGCAGCCGCTGAAGAGCTGCGGGTTTCGGTTGACCGTATTCGCCTGGTTATGTCCGACACGGCTTTGGTCCCCGATGATGGAATAACCGCCGGCAGCCGGACAACTCCATACACTGTCCCCGCCGTGCGCCGCGGCGCCGCAACTGCCCGCGAGTTGTTAACCCGTCTTGCAGCCGAGCAATGGAAGGTGGACAGAAGCACCTTAAACGTGAAAAATGGCACTATCACGAACCGGACAACGAAACAGACTCTCACCTATGCGGATCTAGCCAAAACAAAGGACATTGATGAGGCTTTTAAGCAAAGCATCCCCTCCGACGTCACTCTTACGCCCGTAAGTCAATGGCAAGCACTTGGCAAATCAGTTCCCAGGCCGAACAGCCGGGACATAGTGACTGGAGCACACCATTATCCTTCGGATATAACGCGGCCCAATATGCTTTACGGAAAAATACTGCGTCCGGTTTCTTATGGGGCTACGCTTACTTCAATTGATATTTCCAAAGCTAAAGCTATGAAGGACGTAATTGTCGTCCGGGATGAACAGTTCGTCGGATGCGCTGCGCCATCGTTGGTCCGTGCGGCACAGGCCCTGGAGGCCATTGCAAAAACTGCATCCTGGAAAACCGTCCCTCATCCATCGAGCAAGGAAATATTTTCCCATCTCAAAAAAAATGCTCGGACAGGCGGAAGGTCACGTCCCAGAACGAGGGGTTCAATTGAGAAAGGTCTTGCCGAGGCGAGAAAGGTCCTCAGCGAAACCTACGAAGTGGCCTACATTCAGCATACTCCGATGGAACCAAGGGCGGCGGCAGCAGAATGGAAAGACGGCAAGTTGACTGTGTGGTCAGGCGTCGATGGCCCCCAGCGAGTGCAAGGGGACCTGGCCCGGACTTTCCGAATTCCAACCGAGCAGGTCCGTGTTATTGTACCCGATATGGGCGGTGGATTCGGGGGCAAACATACCGGTGAAGCGGCAGAAGAAGCAGCGCGATTAGCTAAGGCCGCGGGATGCCCGGTGGCCGTACACTGGACACGAGCCGAGGAGTTCACCTGGGCCTATTTCCGGCCGGCAGCAGTAATCGAGTGCAAGGGTGGCCTGGATGCCAATGGTTCGCTGACTGCCTGGGACTTCACAAATATCAACGCCGGTGGTGCGGCAATTGATACACCATATAATATAGCCAACACAAGAATCCTGTCGGCCAGTTCCGATTCTCCTTTACGCCAGGGTGCATACCGGTGTTTGGCTGCAACGGCCAACAACTTTGCCCGAGAATCATTTATGGATGAGCTTGCCGCAGCAGCAGGGGCTGACCCGCTTGCCTTTAGACTTGCCCATCTCGAAAACCAGCGCATCCGTACCGTCCTGGAAACTGTTGCCAAACACTTCGATTGGCAAACACGCAGAAAAAAGGTTACCCCCGAATTAGGCGTAGGGCTGGCCTGCGGAACGGAAAAGAATTCTGTAGTTGCTGCATGTGTCGAAGTAGGTATTGACCGCAAAAAAGGCGAGATAAAAGTGCATCAGGTCTGTGAGGCCTTTGAATGCGGCCCCGTCCAGAATCCGGCAAATTTAGTCTCTCAGGTACAAGGCTGCATAATCATGGGCCTGGGCGGCGCACTGCGGGAAGAAATGAAATTCGAGAACGGCAAAATCCTGAATGCCAGTTTTGCAGGTTATCTGGTACCACGGTTCAAGGATGTACCCAAAATCGATGTGCATCTTGTTAACAACACTGAAATACCTTCAGCCGGGGGTGGAGAGACACCCATTATTGCAATCGCTCCTGCCATCGGAAACGCCGTCTTCGCTGCAACCGGCATCCGCCTCCGTTCCATGCCGATGTGGCATGGGCTTCCAGCCCGTGAAAGCACGGCCAAGATGGCCGTGCCACCGCCTTGCTCAAGCAACTATAACGGGTTGGGTGTTAACTCCAGGAAAGTAAGATGGACAGAAATCGCCGCCCCACAGACATTCATCAGAGGGTCGTAGAGTTCATAGACAGCAGCCGTTCTTTTGCCGTGGCTTTAATCCTCAAAGCCGATGGCTCTACACCCCGCAAGGCCGGCGTCAGGGCCATCATCGATAAGACCGGCAAAATCTGGGGCACCCTCGGCGGCGGCCTCGTGGAGGCGGAGGCTCAGCGCCGCGCAGTTGAGGCCTGCCAATCGAAACGTCCTGTCGTCTTTGACCTGAACCTGTACGGTGCCAACAGGACCGATGACGTTCCTATCTGCGGAGGAACAATGCGCATCCTCATCGACCCAACGGTTGCAAAATACAGGGCATCTTACGCCCAGGTGGCCGAAGCAGCCCAGCAGCGGCAACGAGGTGTTATGCTTACTACTACGCACACTACTGCGCACACGCAAGTTACGTATCAGTGGTTCCCGCAAGAGGCTGTCCCGTCGGACGCTGCCTTTCCTGGCACAGACAATATTCGCTCCTGCCTGGCCCGCGAGATACCAAAACTCTTTACAGAAAGCTCTCAGAACCCGGATGTCTTCACGGAGGTCCTGGTTGAGCCGGTGATTCCAAAACCCCTTTTGCTGATTGCTGGTGGAGGGCACGTCGGCCAGGCACTTGCGCTTCAGGCCAACCTCGTTGGTTTTGATGTCACCGTCATAGATGACCGATCCGAGTTCACCAATCCAGCCCTCTTCCCGGAGGGGACAACGACCCGCTGCGGCGATATCCCCAAACAGATTGCTACCCTGTCCACTGTAAGCGATACCTATATCGTACTGGTCACTCGCGGGCACAAACTTGACGCTGAGGCCCTCAAAGCCTGCATCCATAGGCCCGCCGCCTATATTGGCATGATTGGCAGCAAGCGAAAAATAGCCCTGATTCGGGAGAATTTCATTGAATCAGGTATCGCTACCAAAGAAGAATTCGACCGGATCTTTACACCCATCGGGCTGGATATAGGTGCCGTTACCGTTCCGGAAATCGCTGCGAGCATTACAGCCGAACTAATTGCTGTCAGACGAAAAGGCATTATTCACAAAATTTCTAAGACGACGGGGCTGCCATGATTTGTGCAATAGTTCTTGCCGCAGGCCGTTCACGCCGAATGGGCGCTCAAAAACTGCTCTTGCCCTTCGGCGGCAAAACAGTCATCGCTCACATCGTAGATAGGCTTCTCGCGAGCACTATTGACGAAGTCCACGTGGTTGTGGGCTACCAAGCCAAACGAATAAGCCGGGAATTGTCTGGTCGGCCGGTTTCCATCGTGAACAATTCCAATTACAAATCCGGGATGTTGTCTTCGGTACGTTGCGGGCTTGGCGACCTGCCGCGACAATGCCGGGCGATCTTAGTCGCACTCGGCGACCAGCCGTCTATCCGCACAAAACTAATTGATCAGATACTTCAATCCTTCACTGCTACTGAAAAACAGATCCTTGTGCCGCTCTACCAGGGCAAACGAGGCCACCCTATCCTGTTCTCAGAACTCTATCGCAATGAGATCCTGACACACTACGATAACGTCGGCCTGCGGGGACTCCTACACGCCCATACCGATGACGTCCTTGAGTTGACTGTCTCAACCTCAGCAGTGCTTTCAGATATGGACTATCCGGAAGACTATCGACGGGAACTTGAATCTATCGCCCATTTCGGTTATCATTGAAGCAGATAGGGTCCGTACGTAACTTACAAACAAGCCGTTGTTTGAATATTGATAATCTGAAATAGGGAGTCCTGATTATGAGTGTGCCGAGCGGCCGCTTCTCGTGCTCATTCTTCGGTATATATACACGTTTGGCAGGCTGTGGTTTATACCGCTTTGCCTTCATTCGTGCCGGGCATTACCCCGGCTGTCACAACCAAGCAGAGACCATGGTGCTCGGAGCATTTGAGGATTGCACGAGCGAACTAGCTCTGGCAATCAGCCCTTCGAGAAGCTGGGCCGTCTCCTTGGCTTTCTCTTTTGCCGCCGACTCCTGGATTGGCTTGAGAGCGTTAGTGCTTACTACCAAATACTTTACGGTCTCTCCTTCGGGCGGCCTTCGACCCTGAAGTCTGGCGACTTGTGCTACGATTGTATCAAGTGCCTTCTGTCGCTCCTGGAAGACCTTCATCATCTGCTCTCTGAATTTGGCTCTTTGGTCCTCGGAAAGGTTTCGAAATCCACCTTCGGGCCGAGGGATTTCTGTCTCTTCTTTGAGCTTCGCCAGTTGATCCTCAATCGTCTTAATCGCTTTGAGCCGGTCTTCACGTCCCATGAAGCCGCCCCTGCCTTGTCTGGGTCTTTCTTGCTGGCCAAATGCGGCCAAGACCACTGCCAGGACCACCAAACCAGCGACGGTTGAAATTAGGTACCTCTTCATAATACCGACCTCCAAAAAAAGTTGAGCCGTTGAAACTCGACCAGTTCCCACTCTGAGCGAGGGATTACACTGGCAACTGTCATGCAAGGATGCAAACACAGACATTTTTATTGCCGAAATCTGAAAAAAGTTCCGAAATCACAGTAAATTGACATCTCTCAATTAAACTCTTCGAAACACTTTTCTGGCTTTCAATTCCACCATGATATCAACATTATTGTCTTTAAATTGCAACGATCTGAAGTCTCTTTTTACGGAGCTTGCTGTCAAAATCACCAAGAATTGAAGTATACGCCCCTCAGCGAGACTTGCCCAGAAAATACGAAACGCCCGGGCCCTTGACTCACCAACGGTCGTTCCATATCGCGGTGGTGGCGCGGGAAGAAACGCCATTTTCTCACAAAAGCTTTGCCATGTCGTGTGCAGCAATGCTGAAGCTTCAATCCAGAGCCGAGCAGGACATTTGCAATTCCAATGAAGGTTTGGTATCTTTCTGATATTGAGAAGCTCAGGAGTAAGCTCGGGCGGTCTATAAGGTAATAAATTGGATTGGATCGATGTGAATTGGAGGCTTATACAATGAGAGGTAGACGAACAATACTATTTGTGGTAATCGTACTTGTAATCTCAATGTGCCCAGAAGTTAAGGCAACGGAGTCTGGAGAAGCCAAACGTACCAAGGCCGAGGAATTCTTTCGAAGAAACGACCGCAACAAGGACGGTCAACTTTCGCGCGATGAGTTTCCGTCGGGCCTGAGTCGGTTATTTGATAGCATCGACACAGACAAGAACGGTCTGATCACTTTGGAAGAGGACATCACTTATCGCAGGAACCGCTCGTCACGGCGGCAGCCAAATCAAAGAACGACTCGGCAGCAGCAATCTGGTCGCTCCCGAGAGGTGCAGCTTCCGGCCGGCGCAAAGGTCGAACGGGACATTGTCTATGCCCGAGTCGGGGACAGGAAGCTACTTCTTGATCTCTATCTGCCGGCAGAAGGCTCGGCCCCATTGCCCGTGATAGTTTGGGTGCACGGTGGAGGTTGGCGTAGCGGCAGCAAGGGTTCGGGTGGCCGGGCCCGCCCCATGCTGGGTAGAGGTTATGCAGTGGTGGATGTTGGCTACCGCCTCAGTGGCGAGGCCATTTTCCCCGCCCAGGTCGAAGACTGCAAAGCAGCGGTACGCTGGGTGCGGGCAAACGCAGCCAAATACGGTCTCGACCCCGACCGCATTGGTGCATGGGGCCGCTCGGCTGGCGGACATCTCGTTGCATTCCTGGGCACGGCGGGCGATGTGAAAGAATTCGACACCGAGGCAAATGCTGAATACTCCAGCCGTGTACAGGCGGTATGCGATTGGTTTGGCCCGACGGATTTTCTGCAGATGGACAAGCACTCGCTTGATGGTAGCCGGCTGATTCACGACTCGCCTGGTTCGCCCGAGTCGCTGTTGGTTGGAGGGCCAATTCAAGAAAAACCGTATCGTTCATTGGCCGGCAAAGCTAACCCAATCAAGTATGTGACAAAGGACGACCCACCCTTTCTGATCATGCACGGCGACAAGGATATGTCTGTGCCTCTTCATCAAAGCGAACTGTTATACGATGCCCTGAAGAAGGTGGGCGTTGACGCAACGCTCTATGTTGTCAAAGGCGGAGGGCACGGGTTGCGCGGCGGCGAAGAGAGTTCTGAAATACTCTTTGAAATGGCGGCTGACTTCTTCGATAAGCATTTGAAAACGCAGAAGCCGAAAGTCGACTCAAGTGAGGCGAGTGAAGCGCAAAAGAAAACTGAACTCACGCCGACTTATGAAAATGTCAAATACGGCCCGCATGAGCGGAATGTGCTGGATTTCTACCAGGCCAAGTCCGACACACCCGCTCCGGTGGCGGTTTACATTCACGGCGGTGGGTTTAGCCGCGGCGGAAAGCACTGGCTTCATAGGTACTATTCCGAAGTGCTGGACATATGCTTGGAATCTGGGGTCTCCGTTGCGGCGATTCAATATCGGTTTGTGGAGGACGCTCCCCTGCCCGAAATCTTTCGCGACTGCGCTCGCGCCATCCAGTTTATTCGCTACAATTCCGACAAGTGGAATATCGACAAGAAGCGTTTTGCCGCTTTCGGCGCTTCAGCAGGCGCCGGCGCATCGATGTGGTTGGCTTTTCACGATGACATCTCCGACCCTGACAATGCCGACCCGATTCTGCGCGAATCGTCACGGATCACAGTAGTGGCCGCAAGGAATTGCCAGTCCACCTACGACCGGGAACAATGGCAGGAGATTGTGGGCAAAAGCCCAGGCGGTAGAAGATCCGAATCGTGGAAATGGTACGGTCTCAGCGGTCCTGATGAAATCGACAATCCGAAAGGCAAGCGCATTCGCGCCGAAGTGGATCTACGAAATATGATTACACCAGACGATGCACCGGTATTTTTGTACTGCAAGTATGACAAGGGCGAACCAACGCAATCGGCCCAATACGTCCATCATCCCCGGCACAGCATCGCTATTAAGAACAAGTGCGACGAAGTGGGCATCGAGGTCGAGATGATTCTGAAATACGAAAGGCCGGAGATGAATTCCAAAACAGTGCACGAACCGATGTTGAAGTTCCTGTTCAGGCATCTCAAGGTGATCTATTCAACACCAGCTATCGACGACGCTCGACGTCGACAATAATGCCTATAGATCCTGTGGCTTAACTGTACTGCGGCGGTTAAGGGTTTCGCCCGGTCTAGTCCCAAAACAAGCGAGTTCTCTCAGGCTTCCACGCAGTGGAGCCGATGATT
>CAYQKF010000080.1:0-23292 GCA_964417935.1 uncultured Pirellulales bacterium | reverse complement strand
TGGAGGACCAGTTTATCGAATTTACCGCCCCGGCCAATCACAGAAGATTATTCCAGTGGGAGGAAAGATAAAATGAGATTCTCAACACTGCTCCGCAAAGAACTTCGTGAATGTCTGCCGTGGATGCTGTTAGCGGCGATTGCATTGCTTGCTCTCGGCGTTTTTTTCCTACGTGTAGAAATCCACTACGGTAACCCCAGTTGGTATTACTCACGTCTATCGCCCGGCACTATCGTTGAGCCTTCTCTGTTTACTTATTATTCAATACTTGGGGTAACGGGTCCGCTGTTGTTACTCTCATCTATCGGGCTCGGTTTGGTCCTCGGTATTCGACATTTCTGGATACCGAATTTTACAAGGACCTGGCCGTTTTTACTCCATCGCTCGGTCAGCAGAAAAACCATACTTGCCGCGAAGCTAACTGCGACATTGATAGCTTTTGTTATTTCTATAGTACCTGTATGGGTCGGTCTTTATTGGTATGCTTGCCGACCGGAGGTCTTTCCAATACCGCAAACGCCCAGAGTTTTCATCGAAGGCTGGATTTTCATAATGCTGGGACTTGTAACCTATCTGGGAACTGCACTTTCGGCCCTGAGCACAGCCAATTGGTACACAACAAAGATATTCGGCCTTGTATTTGCAGCCCTTGTCATTCTTACGACATTTCCGCAATGTTCACTTGTCTGGGTTTTTACGGTGATAGCTGTCAGTGTTGCTATCTTGCTTTCACGAATTTTTGACACATTCCTGAGAAGAGAATTTTAACCAGGGAGTAGTACTATGAAACTAAAAAGCAATTTAAAATACATTGCGACGCCAGCCAAAATCTTTATGACTGCTTTTGTAGTCCTGATCGCAGTGTCGATACTGCAGGGTATTATTCTCGAAATAGAGCGTACGTTTCGACTCTCAGCCACAACAAAACCCAAAGCAGAATTCACTCAGGAAGAAAAGCGACTTAACAGAATAAGAGAATCAGCAAAAGAGTTTTTGTCCGATGGGACGATTCACCTTGTCCACAAACCAAGACGTACACCGGGTCGAATGGACGAGTCCGAGATAGAGCAGATATATGACGCCAACGACGACCTGCTCTGGGAAGGCCCAGGCAATAAAAGACCCTATGAATACCTCTCCTGGGCCAATCAATTACGCCGCTATAGAGATGGCTTTACCAGGGAGCAGATGAAGCAAACACAAATGATTACGACAGATTTTTCACGGAACGTCAGGATACCAGTTCGATCAGATAATAAGACCGAGCAGGTTTGGTGTTATCATCCGGGCACACAGTATTTTAAGGGTTACAATACCAGTGGCGAGAAAATCGGTTACGCCGGCTCAACCGGATTTACAGACTCAAAATCAAAAGTAAAACCATTCGAAGAATTCAGACTCTTTACCGCCTGGTGCCCGCAGGATTCTGTCAGCCCGATATTGCTGTGGCAGACACAAAGACATATTTACCAAATCGATTTTGAAAAACAAAACGTAGAAATGATTTTTGAAAGTACCGAAGCAGATATTGAAATTGAAAGGACAAGCCTGCACGCATGGAGAGATTTAAAACCAGGCGCGGAGGGGTCTTCAGACCCTAAAAATTACCGACCTTTGCTTATCTGCAGAACGGAGAACGGCAAGCATCACCTGATATTACGAGAACCCAGACATCAATTGAGTATTGGTATTGGCTTTCCGGGCGCGTCGGTTACCGCCACAAAGAAGAACATTTTTGTGCGTAATTATTGGAGCGATGGGATGCCACCCGCAGATATTTCCGGTTCGCGAGAGCTTTTTGATAAATGGTTGCAGGAACGCCGGGGAAAACCAAGGAACTTGTGGGTTGAACTTTATAAAGTTGATAACCAGGGCGGCCTTGAGTTGCTTAATCGTTACGATTGGACCGTGCCGGCCCCATCCATGCCTGTGGTCAAAGCCAGAGACCCCAGACCGGCAGTTAAACGTTATGTATCACAAATCTCACCGCCGTTTTATGACTATGTTTTACGTTTATTAGGTAGAAAATTTTGGTCACGCGCTCTTAATTATCAGAATCGTGGTGATTTCTTCTATTCGTTAGCAAGGATGGTACTGGATATTCAGCCTTATGGCGGCGTCATAAACCGGGTATTAACTGTACTGATGATGATTTTTGTGTTTTTACACGGCTGGCCGAGACGAACCTCCTGGGCCAGATTTGTATCTTGGCTGGTTTTTGTAGGATTATTTAATCTGGCCGGATTATTAACGTATCTGGCCCTGAACCACACCGCGGTTATCAAATGCCCTGTTTGCGGCAAACGCCGAGGCCTGGCCCGGGTTGATTGCGTGCGGTGCCAAGCTGAATTGCCTGCCCCGGAGCGGGGAAAACTCGACCTTATATTCAGTACTTAAGCAGCATCCTCACAAAGCTCTATTTGTTTTGTGGCAGTAATAGTAACTGCTGCCTCATCTTTATCCTTGGGAATAACGGCTCGCTTAACGACGATGCCTCTGGGCGGTGCGACAGTTAGCCGGTAAGCATACTCTTGTCCCTCTTTGCCCTGAATGTCTTCCAGACGAATGTAGTATTTATACCTTTCAGGGTCAAACCTACCTGCCGAGACGCCCGTTGCGACGCAACGCGGCGAATGGCTCCGGCACGGCCGGCCCGCCGTGGCTCGGCTTGGCCTCGCCAAGTTGCGACAGGCACTCTTTCAACAGTCCCAGCCGGCGGCCGTCCCTGAAATGCTTATCGCTGCCCGCCGCGATGCGTCGCAGCGGGCACGATTTCAATGGGGATGGCTGGAAAGATACCCATCGAATACCGGCGCTTCTGAAAGGCCGGTTTGCCTTCTTGCTGTTTGGGTGTGGACTCCCTGAACGCCTCGACAATCAGGTTGTCCTCGAAACCGCTTTGTATGACGTCCTTATCGGCTTTCAATTGGAACACCAGGCCTTCAGGCACAACAGTCACATCGTGAAGGGTCAGTCCATCAGGCGGTTCATTGAGTTCCAGCTTCATTTGCCTCAAGATCGAACCTCTCCGGGTTTTGACACGTACGTCGGCCGAGCCGCCAGCGGGAATCCGGATGGGACTGTCACCTGCCAGTCTAACGGGGGGCATACCCCATCTGGCTTTCTGGACCAGGACCAGGAATTCCTGCGTGGGCACCAGGTGCCGGTAGAGGAATGCCTGCATCACATCATCTGCGCCGATTGCCGGATGGCTGACCGTCTGCCCGCCGACCCGGATGTGGCCTTCCAGTTGCAAGGCGACCGGTTGACCGGGCGCCTTAGGGGGCGCCGTCAGGGTCATCCGTACGCGGTCTCGTCCTGCAGGAATCCGCCCGCCGTTTAGCTCGAAACCGGCGGGCGCATCTTTCAACACCACTTCTATCTCGCCGTCGAACCCATCTTTCCTCAAGGCGTGTACGCTGACCGGAACGATACCCCCTGCGTTCATGCTGATGCTGGATGGCGTCACACGCAGCGCGAAATCGCCCTGCGGTGGAGCGATGCGCAGGCGATAGCAATACGCCTGGCCTCCGTGATGCTGCGAATCAGCCAGATGCACATAGTAAGTTCCATTCTCCGGCAGCTCAGCCGTTAGATACGAATCGGCGTGGTGCGTAACCAATCCCATCATATTCTTGTGCAGGTGATTATCCTTAATCATGTAATCGTCGTTCCATTCCAGTACGTTACCCGATGCATCTCTCAACCGCAGGAGCGAGTCCAACGGAGAATTCAACCGGCGACCATAGACTTCGGCTACTACTTTATCGCCAGCGTGGCCCTTCAACAGGAATATATCAACATCGCCGGGCCGGTCGATGCGGCCGTTGATTATCTTCGGCAGATCGATATGTTGCGCGCGTTCTATGGTATCGTTAGATTCGGTTTCATTGCACTCGGGCAATGTATCCACGGCATACACAATGGAATTGGAAAGCCGTTTTTCTTCATGGTAGGCCGTCTGGCGAATGTGATTGCCGCCCGGCTGGGTATCCAAAGGTAATCGGGTCTCGGGGAGATTCCAGCCGGCGACTGAGGCTACGGTTTTAACACCCGCCTTACCACCCAACGGGAACGTCTGCGTGATGAAGGGTTGTTCGCTCACCGTGATACGATAGACAAAATCCTCCCGTCCTCGATAGATGGAATCGCGAATCTCCAGCTCGTATTCGCCGCCTTCGGGAACCTGGTAAAAAAGAACCGGGTCGGGATTGAAACGGTAATCGTCCACGAAGGCCACTTCCTTGCCCTTTGCATCGTAGAGGGCCAGTGTCGCCTGAAACCAGCCGGGCACAGCATCGGCCAGATACGGAATCAGGCTACGGGCCTGCGTCTCTATGACGAGCTGTTGTCCCTTGAGCGCACGGAAACGGAAACGATCGACGTCGCCCGGCATGATCTGTCCATTCAACAGGACAGGCAGAACGTGTGGTTTTTCCTTCGGCAGGTTGGGCACCTTTGACAGGTTGGGCAGGTCGGGATAGGCCTCCCTGTTGTTGGGCTCCAGTTCGCGGATTTCCGGCAGCAGCCCCACCTGGAAGACCATGGGATTGGTCAGACCGGTCTTGCTTCCGAGCCGGAGTTCCCGGTTGCCTGGCGCTGCATCAGGATCGATGCTGACTTCAATCAGCACCAATTCGGCAAGCTGCCGGTTGGTCTGCTGCTTATTCCTGGGGAAGAACAGAACATTCGTGATATGGGCCAACTCTCGAAGGCTTCTATTCTCCATGTCGTACAACAACGGATGGTCCGGCAGTTTCACTTCTTCCGTTTTGGCAGCGTCTTCCTTCTTCGATATCTTTGGCTCGTCCGCGGCCTTTTTCCCAGCCGTGCTCCGGCGGGCTCCCGGGCTGCGGAGGGCTCCGCCCTGACGAAACGTTCTTCTCGCAGGCATGGAACGACCGCCGCCTCCGGCGGGCAATTCAGCCAACCGCTTCTCTCTCACTTCTTTCAGACGCTTTTGGAGTAACTGGCGCTGTTCTCTTTGCAAATTTCTAAGCGGTCTGATGTACTTAATGACCGAGGCACGCACGCCTTCACCTGAAATATGCACATCGGTAACGCCTCTAAGGAACTGTCCTCCTGCCGTGATGTGAATGACGGAGCCTTGCTGCCCACCGCTGGGATAGAGATAGCCGATATTCGGTTGATTCGTACTCGACTGGCCCCACGCGGTCGCAACGCACAGTGTCAACGCCAGAAACATCGGTCTTTGGCTCAATGCCATTGTTCAGCTCCTTGGATTTACATAATCTCTCTTAGGCGACCGCCGCTGTCCTCGGTTGACGGCATAACCTGAACCTTCAATCCCCGCGGGTTTGGCAGCGGGCCATCGGGATCGATGCCGAGCAACTCGTACATGCTGCCGATCAGGTCTTGTGGATACACGGGACGTTCCGCCACTTCTGTGCCATTTTCATTCGAGGCCCCGACGACATGGCCACCCTTGAATCCTCCGCCGGCAACCACGGCAGAGAAGCATTTGCCGTAATGCGACCGGCCGCCGTTCCAAGGCGAATCCCATTGGACTTTCGGGCCTCGTCCAAACTCGCCGCTCCACCATATTATCGTGCTGTCGAGCAGGCCGCGGTCGGCCAGTTCCTGCAACAGCGTGGCAAACCCAGCATCCATTTCGGGGAGCTTGCGGCGCATGGCTTCGAAGTGCTGTTTGTGTGTGTCCCAGCCCTTGTAATTGATGGTGACGTAGGGTACGTCGTGTTCAACCAGCCGGCGCGCCATCAGGCAGGACTGGCCAAACGTGTTACGGCCGTAACGTTCCCGGATTTCATCTTTTTCATCCGATAGATCGAACAGCTTTCTGCCGTCGCCGAACATGATGTCATAAGCTTTTTGCTCGCAGAGGTCGAGCCGTTTGAAGTGCGGGTTTTGCGGCATGGCCTTGCCGAGCGAATCGAGGGTATGGAGCAACTGACGCCGGCTGCGCTGGCGACTGTCGGAAATGCCTCTTGCGACGATCCCTTCAACCGCGAAGATGGTTTGGTTGGGGTCGCCGCCGGTAGCGAACGGTTTGTATCGTGGCCCCAGAAAACCTGCCTCGGAAAAACGCCCTTGCGGCTGGGTCAACACAATATACGGCGGGACAATCCCTTTATAACCATGATCGTATCCCTTGAACAACGACACGACGGCCCCGACACAGGGATAGACCAGCCTGCCGGGCTTGTGCCCGGTCTGCACCATATAGGACGCCGTCTCATGCGAGTTAATGCCGTGGGTCATGCTGCGGATGATGGAATACTTGTCGGCCTGCTGTGCCAGCAGCGGCAGCTCAGCGTTGATCTGTATTCCCTCTACATTTGTGTCGATCACCTTGTCTAAAGGACCGCAATAGTCGTAGCCCGCGTCCGGTTTGGGATCGAAGGTGTCCAGATGAGACGGGCCGCCCCACATCCAGATTTGTATAACCGACTTGGCCCTGGGATTTAAAGAGGCAGGCCGCGCTTTATGGCTGAAAGGATCTATCAGTGCCAGTCCGGCCGCTCCGAGAAGCCCTCGTTTTAACGCTTCTCGCCGAGTCATAAAGTCTGTGGTTTGTTGCTTGTTCATATAACCATTTCCTAACTTTTCATCGGATGGCCAAAAAGGCGGCATCCGACCGGCTCAATGCCGGTATAGAAATTCCTTAGTATTGATCAACGCCCAAGTCAGATCGTTCGTGGCCTGTCTGAGGTTTATTCCCTTGGTTTGAAAGTATTTTTCCGCAGCGGCCAGTTCGGCTGGCATTGGATAACGTGACAGAATGTTCAGATAGATCATGTTGATCAGGGTGCCACGGTTTCCTTTGGCGGTCCTAATCAGTCCGTTCAACCGCTTGCTGCGTTCGATCTTGTTTTGAACATGGGTTGAATTCAGCAGGTGCAGCCGCTGTGCGTCCGTGGCTTGATTGTTGCGTTCGGATTCCAGGCCGGTATCACGAGCCGGACGGCCGAACATTTCGAGGAACTGACTTGTGATGCTGCCGTCCGCCAGCTCGATGGATCGATTTTCTTCCGGAATGAATGTGAAAGGTTCCGGGATTGGGCTCGAATAGCTTTCCTGTGTTCCGGAAATCCAACACAAGGCATCGATCAGCACTTCCGCTTCCAGTTGGCGCACCGGATAATGCGCGAACAGGGCCTCGGCGTCGGGATGGTTGCTGCGCGGAATCGAGCACAACTGGTAGGTGCGGGAATTGAGAATCAGGCGGTAAATACGCCGCAGGTCATAGTCGGCTTTCACAAGTTCCTTTTCCAGATATGCCAGTACCTGGGGATGGACGGCAGGATTATCCGGCCGGATGTCATCCGGCTCGTGGATGAGTCCGCGGCCCAACAGCCAGGCCCAGATGCGATTAACGATATTGCGGGCGAACCACGGGTTGTCCGGAGCGATCAACCAATCGGCAAAGACCACGCGGGGGTCCTCGCCCGGCTGGATCTGAGCAGTGACGCCATCGGGAAAAACAGCCTTCAAAGATTCAGCCGGCGCAGGATCCAGGTGAACAATTTCTTCTTTCCACTCGGCCGTATTTTTGTACGCCACGCGCGAGAAGAAAGCCTCCATGCCGGAACGACGGGCCTCGGTCCATTGGTCCAGACGAACCCCCATAAACGTCAGGGCAACCGCACCTGCGATGGCGGAGGGTTCCTGGCCTTGAATCGCACGATAGAAATTAACCTGCGGCACGCGAAAATTGCTGCCGCTTGAAGTCAACAGCTCGCGGGCAAATTGATCATAAGGCATGTTTTCCTGGAGGCAATCGTGAATCCAGCGATGATAGGCCTGCACCGCGTTGGGCCACAGATTGATGGGAAACTCCGCCTTGGCCCGCAGCAGATCGCACCACTTCAGCGACCAATAGTCGGCAAACTCATCCCGTTTCAGCAGGGCGTTGATCAGTGCGGCACGCTTACGAGGACTACGATTCTGCAAAAAACTGCGAACCTCCTGAGACTCGGGCAACGAGCCTATAACGTCCAGATACACGCGCCGGACAAAGATCTCGTCAGAACACATATTCGCAGGCTGGATGCCCTGTTTGCGCAAGGTCGCCATCACCAGGGTATCGATACGATTACTGCTCGTCCCAGTGTACTTCTTATTGCTTTCAAATTGTCCAAAGCGTGCGCGGCCCGGACGACGCTGGGCCCAAAGAGGTACACAAATAGCAAGCACCAGGAGCAAAACAACTGCGGGGCTATTTTTTCTCAGTACGCCTGTTAGAAGCGTATGTATCCATATTTGAATTCTGTGCATAAATCGACATTTCCCATATCAACTGCAATTAGGCACTCATATACACCTGAAGACCTATAATACCAGAATCGCGTTCAGATGTCAACAGTTTTTTGGGACACTTGTAACAATCGTAATTGCTTTACCCTCTCCAAAAGTCTCCAGTAATACCCATGCCTCAATTACGGCAATCCAGGCTCTACTGGCAGGTGCGTCATCCGGCGCCGCATCGACGGACCGAAATCGTACGGAGTGATCTCTAAAGTATCCATATCGTCAGAATGGCCATCAATAAACAGGCAGCTCACGCGTTTATTGTGACGATTGCGTGCCATTCGCCGCGAACTGTCCGGGGCTGACGGCAGGTGACTCGGGCGCCAGACATCCAGCGACTGCATTTTAACCTTCATGGTCTCTGGAGGATCGTCCTTGTATATGATTTTGATTTGATTCTGCTTGGGAAGATATTCGTAGTTATAACAGTCCTGCAACATATTATATACTTCAAAAGTACCTGAAGCAATCCCGGAATATTCCGTTGCTGGTTGGGGCAGAACTGGCGTGTGCGCCGGCTGAAATTTGCAACACAACCTTAAAAGATCACGGTCAGGAGGACTGGGACCCTCGGCGAGTCCGCCGGGGGGGCGCAGCCCCCGAGTTCACCTGTGCTTTTCGAATCGCCGCGGCGCAGACTTTGTATTCCGGTATCTTTGCCAAGGGGTCCAGGGCATCGATGGTCAGCATATTGGCGGGACCTTCCCGGAAATGGAAGGGCATAAACAGCCAGCCCCTTTCAATATTTCGTGTTACCTTTGCCAGGGTGGATACCCTGCCGCGGCGGGTTACTACCTCGACTCTGTCACCGTCGGCAATCCCGAGCTTTCCCGCGTCTTCGATGTGTATTTCGACGTAGCCGGTGGGTGAAACCTGGTTTATAGCGGCTGATTTTCTGGTCATAGTCCCTTATTGTTGTCCAATATTACAAACAAATTCAATGTTGACAGACTATTAGTTTTATAGCAGAATAGAAAAACAGGATGTTTCTAAAGGCGTTACATGGGAAATATCGGTTAACTCGATATTGTGGGGGCGAGGAGAAAATGATGCGAAATGCATTTTTTGTTGTTTGGGTGCTTATTTTTGCGGTGCAAGCCGAGGGTTCGTTTCTGTCGGAGTTGGCCCGTCCTATGGATGGTCGGAGTATGCGTGAAAGCTCGACTCATCGGCTGGGGGCGGATGGCAAGTTCGATCCGAATGGAAAACCCGACGCAAACAGTAACTGGGACAACAAAAATGTTGAACCCGGTGAGACGAAGGTTCTGATGGATCGTGATGGGCCCGGAGTTATCACGCATATATGGCTGACGTTTCTGGGGCCTGAGCCTCATGCGTGGGCGAAGAATGGTTCTGCGAATCATCAGGAGATGTTGTTGCGGATGTACTGGGACAGCAGCAGGAAACCTGCGGTTGAGGCACCAGTGGGGGATTTTTTCGCGAACAGCTTCGGGAAGCGCAGCGAGGTCGTGTCACTGCCGGTGATTGTTGAGGATGGGGATTCTTACAACTGTTTTTGGCATATGCCGTTTCACAAACATGCGCGTATTGAGATAGTAAATCAGAGCGAAAAGCCGATCAGCCTGCTGTACTATAACATCGACTGGATCAAGAAGGATCGGATTGCCGGAAATATTCCATATTTTTATTCGCAGTATCGACAGGAGTATCCTGTTGAGAAGGGCAAGGATTATGTGATACTGGATACGAAGGGCAAGGGGCAATTTGTGGGGATGGTGCTGAGTGTTCGAACGAGAAGCCCGGCGTGGTTCGGGGAGGGAGATGAGAAGATTTATATTGACGGTGAAAAGGCAGCTTCGATCTGGGGGACGGGGACGGAGGATTATTTTCTTTCCGCGTGGGGCTTGAAGACGACGAGCACGCCTTATTTTGGTGTGCCGTATTTTGAACAGTGGGGGATTGTGGGGGGGCATACGAGTGCGTATAGGTGGCATGTTAATGATCCGATTGTTTTCGATAAGAGCATAAAAGTGACTATTGAGCATTTCGGGTGGATATCGCCGGATGAGAATCCCGAATATAAGAGTCACAGTTGGAACGAACGTGAGGATGATTATTCCAGTGTGGCTTTCTGGTATCAGACTTCTGAGCCGACTTTCGAGGTGGAGGTGCCCGATGCCAAGGATCGGAAATTACCGAACTTAGATGAGATTATCTATGCGAAAGATTTTACCGGGGAGGAACATCATGGGGCCGGCAATGCTGTTGTTCAGCAGCTTGCGCTCCACCCGGATAAACAAATGCTATACAGGGCGCAAAATGCGGAGGATGCCTGGGTTGAGATACCTTTTGAAGTAAAAAAGAAAGAGCCAAAGCGATTGCTACTGGTGATGACGCGGTCATACGATTTCGGGAAGTATCAGGCGTATCTTAACGGAGTGAAGCTGGGTGGTGTGATGGATCTTTACAGCGAGGAGATTATCTCGCGCGAGTATCACGTGCTGGACTTTTGGCCTGAGCCGGGTAAGTATACGCTTCGATTAGAGTGTGTGGGGAGGAATCCCGCATCGAGTGGTTACTATCTCGGCATGGAATCGGTGAGGCTTCGCGAGCGTCGGCGGCGTGTGATTGAGTACGGGCACGACAAGGACAAGGACTGGCGGAAAAAGCCGGTTCTGTACAAATAGGCCCGCGATAGTTTGCGGAGCGGTCAATTCCGGTTTAGATGCAGAAGCATTCAGCGATTAAGCCAACAGGGGAGCATAATACGAGAGTTCAGCTATGTTTTTTTATCGCCGCGGCGCAGACTTTGTATTCCGGTATCTTTGCCAAGGGGTCCAGGGCATCGATGGTCAGCATATTGGCGGGACCTTCCCGGAAATGGAAGGGCATAAACAGCCAGCCCCTTTCAATATTTCGTGTTACCTTTGCCAGGGTGGATACCCTGCCGCGGCGGGTTACTACCTCGACTCTGTCACCGTCGGCAATCCCGAGCTTTCCCGCGTCTTCGATGTGTATTTCGACGTAGCCGGTGGGTGAAACCTGGTTTATAGCGGCTGATTTTCTGGTCATAGTGCCGGTGTGGAACTGATATAATTGCCTGCCGGTGGAAAGCACAAAGGGGAATTCGGCGTCGGGAGACTCTGCCGGGGCCTTGAAGTGGACGGCGTGGAATTTGCCCTTTCCCCTTGTAAAGCGGCCCTTGTGTAGATACTTTGTGCCGGGGTGGTCCTTGTCGGGACAGGGCCATTGCAAGCCGACCGAATCAATCCGGTCAAAGGAGATGCCGCCATAGATGGGTGTAACAGAGGCGATTTCGTTCATAATCTGCCCGGCGGAGTCGTAACTCATAGGATAGCCGAGTTTAGTCGAGACGTCGCAGAGTATTTCCCAGTCACTGCGGGCCTGGCCGGGCGGAATGACGGCGGCGCGGACACGCTGAACTCGGCGTTCGGTGTTTGTGAATGTGCCGTCCTTTTCGGCAAAGCAGACCGAGGGCAGAACTACGTCGGCATATTGGGCCGTCTCGGAGAGGAAGATATCCTGCACGAGAAGAAAATCCACTTTAGCAAGCGCATCTCTGGTTCTGTTGAGGTTCGGGTCGGAAAGTGCGGGATTCTCGCCCATTATGTAGATTGCCTTTATGTCGCCTGTCTCAACGGCGTGGAAGAACTCGACAACAGTCAGCCCCTTGTTCGAAGAAAGCTCTTTTGACCAGGCTTTTTCAAACTTGGCCTGGATTTTGGGGTCTTCGACAGATTGATAGCCGGGATAGACGTTGGGCAAAGCCCCGAGGTCGCAGGCGCCCTGGACGTTGTTTTGGCCACGTAACGGATTTACGCCGGTCGATTCTTTGCCGACGTTGCCGGTGAGCATTGAGAGATTGGCAAGTGAGAGGACGTTGTCGGTGCCGGTAGTGTGCTGAGTGATGCCCATGCTGTAAACGATACTGGCCGCTGTGACACCGGCATATATCCTTGCGGCCTGGCGAATTTTTTCGGCGGGGACTGTCGTGATCTCTTCGGCCTTTTCCGGCGTGAAATCTTTCACCGCATCAGCAAGCTCACTAAAGCCCTCTGTTCGGTCATTTATGAAATCGCTATCTTGCAGTTTTTCACTTATTATCACGTTCATCATAGCGTTTATGAGGGCGACGTCCGTGCCGGGTTTTTGAGGCAGGTGCAATTCGGCGAATTGGACGAGGTCGATTTGGCGCGGGTCGGCCACTATCAGCTTGGCGCCGTTCCTGGCGACGGCCTCTTTTATGTTGAGGGCGATGACGGGATGGGCTTCAGAGGTGTTCGAGCCGATGACAAATATGCAGGCGGCATTCTTAAGCTCATCAATCGAGTTGGTCATAGCACCACTGCCGAAAGCCCTTGCAAGGCCGGCAACGGTCGATGCGTGGCAGAGTCTGGCGCAATGGTCAACATTATTGGTGCCAATCGCTGCACGGATGAACTTCTGAAAGATGTAGTTGTCCTCATTGGTGCACTTTGCAGATGAAAGCCCGGCGATGCTGTCGGGGCCGTTCTGCGTTTTTATTTTGGTCAAACGCTCAGCGATAAAATTTATTGCTTCGGGCCAGGTTGCTTTTTCGAACTCGCCGTTTCGTTTTATAAGCGGTGAGGCAAGCCTTTTCTCGCTTGCAACAAAGTCCATAGCAAACCTGCCCTTAACACACAGATTGCCATTGTTCGGAATACAACCGACTTCACTGGTTACGCGGACAATTTTGTTTGTCTTTGGATTTACGTTAAGGTCAATCTGGCAGCCGACACCACAATATGCACAGGTAGTTCGTGTCCCGGTCAGGTCTTTTTCGCGGCCCTTACCTATAGCTGCACGGTCCAGCATTGCGCCGGTAGGACAAATCTCGACACACCCTCCACACAAAACACACGAACTTTCCTGAAGTTCTATTCCAAATGCTGTGCTGACTTCCAACTGCCCAAGACGCCCGCCAAATGTCAGGGCTTCTGCTTTCTGTACCTCTTCGCAGTACCTGAGACACAAGCCACACAGAATACACCTGTCCGGGTCATAAAGTATCGCTTCACTGTTCGTGGCATAATTTGGTTTTACCGGCCTTCGCTCCGGCAGGCCAAAGCGTCCTTCGTCCGCCTGGTAGCGGTATGCATAGTCCTGAAGCTTGCACGCACCATCTTTATCGCAGCTTGTGCACGCTACCCGATGCTCCGACAGAATCAGCTCTAATACTGTTTTTCGTATGGCTGCAATCTCATCGTTCTCGGTGCATACTTCCAACCCTTCGGCCGCCGGTGTGTTGCACGATGTTGTCAGGCCGGGACGACCCTCTATTTGAACCACACACAGCCGGCATGTTCCTGCCGGCTCGAGGCGTGAATCGTAGCAGAGGTTGGGGATGTCAATCCCAACGCTTTTCGCTGCTTCGAGAATCGTTGTTCCTTCCGGGACTGTTACTTCCCTGCCGTCAATTGTAAGGCAAACTTCTTTCATTCTTATGAAGTCTCCTGCAAAATCGAGGTTAGGCATACTTTGAAAAGAAAAATTGTCCTTTAATTTTTCCTTTTCAAACAATAAATTATTGTTCAGCGGGCAGTTATTTGATTATTTAAGAAAATTAAAAACCTGATTTTCTTAAATAATATATGCCTAACCTCAATTTTGCATAACAATTAGATTGCTATGCTGAAACCTTGCCTATAGCTGCCTCGAAATCCTTCGGGAAAAGTTCCAATGCTGAGAGTGCCGGCAGCGGAAAAGCCTGCCCCATTCCACAAGTGGATGCGGCCACGCACGCCTTGCCGATTTGGCGTAATTGCTCCAAATCATCAGTTGTTCCCTCGCCTTGAAACACCCTTTCGATGATTTCCCTCATTCGCACAACTCCTATCCGGCACGGCGCACAGCGCCCACAGGATTCAGATGCGTAAAACTCCAGCAGTCCTTTGACAATATCAACCGCGCTGCTGCCCTCTTCATAGACTATCACACCTGCAGTGCCAATTTCACTGCCGGCCTGGCGAATGGCTTGGGTGGTGAGTTTGCATCCCAGAGAAGCCCGAGCAAGAAGCGCACTTGTTCCTCCGCCGGGTTGGACCGCTTTTACGGGCCGGCCGCTTGCTGTCCCTCGGCCAAATTCATCGATAAACTCTGTTAGCGTTCCGGCACCGAGCTCAAGCTCATACACACCGCTTTCTTTAACATCCCCGGATAGTGAAAAAAGCCTCGTTCCAGGCTCACCCCTTCGGCTACGCTCAGGGCAGGCTTTAACACCGAGCTTGTGATATGCTTCTACACCATTTGCCAAGATCACCGGCACGTTTGCGAGGGTTTCGACGTTATTTACAACCGTAGGCCTTCCGAACAGCCCTTTTTCTGTTGGATATGGCGGCTTCAATCGGCTGGCAGCCCGGCGTGTCTCAAGCGATGAGATAAGTGCAAACTCCTCGCCCGTTATATAAAGTCCTTTACCCTTGACCACCTGCAGGTCAACCGAAAACTTTGAACCTAAAATGCCGTCCCCCAGAAGCCCGGCTTTTTTAGCCTCAACAACAAGTCTCTCCCACAGCTCGACGGTCTGGTCGTACCCGCCGTTTATGTAGATGTAGGTCTGTTCAGCCCCAATCGCAAAGGCCGCGATTAGGATTCCTTCGAGCACCATCCAGGGCTCACCGTCGAGCAGGACCTTATCCTTGAATGTCCCCAGCTCGCCCTCCTCGGCATTACAAATAAGGTATTTTCGTCCCTGTTTTTCACTGGCAGCCATTGCCCATTTTGGTCCCGTCGGGAATCCTGCGCCGCCCCGGCCAACCAGGCCTGCTCGTTTAATCTGCTCAATTACCGGCTCAGGCCCCATCGCCAAGGCCTGCTTAAGAGCCACCAGGCCTCCGTCTGCCTCGTATCCCTTCAGATCCAGCGGCTCGTACTTACCTATTCGACGAGTTAAGAGCTTTGTTTCCTTCATATCAGTCGTCGCACTCCAACCGTACCTTGAAGTCTCGGTACGATGTCAGAGCACCATAAATTCGAGTCTCCGAAAAACCGGTCCTTGCCGCAACATCGCGGACCACCTCCCGCGGGACGTACCCGAACGCCTCTTGAACCTTGCCCAGAAACATAAATAAATTCTCCGCAGTGATGCACCCGACATCTTTGACCAGATTTTGATATGTTTCTATTTTGAACTTTTGCATTCGCTTGCTCCTCAATCTGCCCGCTTTGATTTAGGAGACGATTTCAATTCCTGTTTCAATGATTTTACTGTTATATTTTTTCATTTCAAGAATTCTTTTTTTTTCAAGACAAGTCAGGAACCCCTTCACCTTTCGATTTCATCATTTCGGCTATTTCTGATTTGGTCAAGAATTTCCTGTCCGCCGGCGGCCAACAGTTCTTGTGCAAGTTTCACGGCGCAAGATTTGGCCTCGTTGATGCGAGAAGTTTTCGAGCGCTTGATATATTTCTTACCTTCCACATCAGAGAGCATTGCATCAATGGTTATAGTATCGCCGCAGATTTGTGAATACACCCCCAGAGGTACACTGCATCCGCCGTGCATAGATGTAAGTATGCATCGTTCGGCCTCGACTGTAATCAGAGAATATTTATCATTGAGTTGTGAGACAAGTTCGGCAAGCTCACTATCTGCGGTGCGAATCTGTACGGCCAATGCGCCCTGTGCCGGGGCCGGCAGGAACTCCCGGGGCGGCAGAATTGCAGATATTTTATCGGCCAGACCAAGCCGGTTCAAACCTGCGCAGGCGACAACGGCAGCGTCAACCTCCCCAGAGGCAACCTTCGAGACCCTCGTTTCGACATTTCCCCGCAAAGGAACACATTTTAGGTCATCTCTAAGCCGGCGCAACTGTGCAATGCGCCGGAGGCTCGATGTTCCCACGGTTGCCCCCGCCGGCAGAGCAGCAACCACGGATTGCACAGATTCCACTGATTTTTTATTTGTGTTTAGTCCGTGTAATCCGCGAAATCTGCGGTTGGCTATTAACGCATCGGCAACGGACTGCCTTTTCGGTACCGCAGCAACTACCAGCCCTTTTGTATAGGTTGTCGGCAGGTCTTTAAGACTATGAACAGCTATGTCAGCCCTGCCGTCAAGCACCGCATTCTCAACTTCAGAAGTGAAAAAGCCCATAGAGCCGGACTTATAAAGGAAGTCTAATTTTTCGCGGTCGCCTTTCGTTGAGACTTTCATTAGGGAAATTTCAATGCCGTCGCTGAGTTTTTTGAGCAAGTTGCTGATATGGTTGGATTGTACCAAAGCCAGCTTACTGGCACGGCTTGCTATTTTGATGGGTCTCATTTTTAGACTCCCACAATTTACTATTTAGCATCTGTTGCGGAAAATAAAAACCGACAATGTCACCCCTGCGAAATATGTGTTTAGCCTCTGTTGATTTCTTGGTGGCACGGCCATCCTGGCCGTGTTTTTCACGGGCTGGAAGCCCGTGCCACGTCAGAAAACTGCTAATTCAGTTGTCTGGCTAAACACATACCCTGCGAAAGCAGGGATCCAGAGCGGAAAAGCTGGATTCCCGCTTCCGCGGGAATGACAAATATGGATACATACGCTTCTAACAGGCGTACCGTTTCCGCAACAGGAACTAAATAACGTTTTTTGAAGTTTTTACACTAAAACCGGGGTAGATTCAAGCAATTTGTCATTCTGAACGAAAGAAGCTTGCCCTGAGCGTAGCCGAAGGGTGAAGAATCTCTTTCTTCACGAGTCCCGATTTATCGGGATTATCCTCATTCATAAGCCAGATGCTTCGCTTTGCTCAGCATGACAAAAAATTTCGGTCTGTACAGAAAGCAGAAGACAGAGGACAGAAGACAGAGGACAGAGGACAGAGGACAGATTCTGACTTCTGTTTTTCGACTTCTGACTTCTGTTTTCCGACTTCTAAATTGCAATTGTGAATCGAACCCAATATAATGCAATTATGTCCGGTATTGAGCAAAAGATTCTGGCTGTTCTTCAACAGGGATTGCCGAAAAGTCGAAGTCCGTTTAATGATATGGCCCAACAGATAGGTATAGATACAGGACAGCTGCTGGCAGTATTGAAAGACTGGAAACGGCAGGGTAAGCTTCGACGAATAGGAGCAATAGTGAATCATTTCAAAGTGGGCCTGGGCGCTGGGGCAATGGTGGTCTGGCAGGTGGAACCCGAACGAACCAGGGAAGTGGGCGAGGTATTTGCCGGGTTCAGAGAGGTTAGTCACGCCTATGAACGCCATACTGATAAGAACTGGCCTTATAGTGTCTATACGATGGTCCACGGGAAAAGTAACGAAGATGTTCAGCAGACGGTTCGACAAATGAGCCAGGCGTGCGGGATTTCAAACTACCGAATACTGGTTACTGAAAAGGAGCTCAAAAAGGTGCCGCCAACATATATTACACAATTGGATGCGCAAAGTACTAAAGGACAGGGGTAAAGATGTTAGGTCTGGTGTGACAAATGAAGATTGTAGTTTTAGGACTCAACCATAAGACTGCTCCGATAGAGATTCGCGAGAAACTGGCGTTTGACACCGTGGAGACGACCAGGGCACTGTGCGAGCTGAAAAACAGGTTTCGCCAGGCGGAGTTTGTGCTGCTATCGACGTGCAACCGTGTTGAGCTGTATTGTGCCGACAAACGTGCCGGGGGGGCTGATGCGGATGACCTGGCTAAGTTCATCTCGGAGTTTCATAATGTTAAGCCGGAGAAGTTTGCTGAGTTCCTGTACGCTTACAGCGACGAGGATGCGGTCAGGCATCTGCTGACGGTCGCATCGAGTCTGGACAGCATGGTCGTGGGCGAGGCACAGATAATCGGGCAGGTCAAGGACAGCTACAAGCTGGCCTGTGCGGCCAAGAGTACGGGAAAGATTCTGAATCACCTATTTCACTGTGCCTTTGCTACCAGCAAGAAGGTATATACCACTACCTCAATCTCATGTGGTCGAGTCAGCATTGCCGGCGTCGCGGTCGATTTGGCTATGCAACTTTTTGCTGACATCTCGTTGGCAAAAGTTGTCGTGATTGGGGCTGGCGAGATGGGAGAGCTGCTGGTACAGCATCTTCTCCATGTTGGGTGCAAAAACATTACGATTGTTAACAGGTCGTATGAGCGCGGTCAGAATATAGCCAAACGCTACGGCATTGCAGCCCGGAAATGGGAAGAAATTCAGAGCCAGTTGATTGGTGCCAATATCGCGATAGCCTCGGCGACGGTACAAGATTATCTTTTCAAGAAGGAACCATTCAAGAAGATAATGGATACTCGGCGCCGAAGTACGCTGCTGATTATCGACATTGCGGTGCCGCGAAACTTTGAACCTTCGATAAATAAAATGGATGGTGTGTACCTCTATAGTGTTGACGACCTTTCCGAGGTGGTGGAACGGAATCGCAAAGCTCGCAAACAGGACATCACCAAAAGCAGGAAGATTATACGTGAAAATGTTACCGATTTTATGGATTGGCTTGGGGCTAAGGACATAGGTCCCTTGATAGGCCAGATGAAGGAAAAATTTGTCCGGATTAGTCAAAATGAACTTGAGCGGTTCTTTGTCGAAGCAAGGCAGGAAGCTCCATGGAGAGAGGCAATGGAGGCAATGGTGAACCGCATTGTCAACAAGCTGCTGCACTGCGTGATTAAGAATGTCAACACTATAGCTAAAGAGAATGGCGCCACTGAGGCTGCAAAGCTGGTTGACAGCATCGTACGTCAGGCTGAAAAGATATCGTCCAAGCCAGACAGTAAAGAGGATAAGCGGTCGTGAAAAGAGCTTTAGGGTCAAATCAAATTCTCAGACTTTTATTTTGGGAGACTACGATAAAATGCAATTTGACCTGTGCACATTGTCGGCGTTTGGAATCTAACGAAGCGGCTTTTAGAGACTTATCAACCGCACAGGCGAAAGATTTGATAGCACAGTTAGCTGAATTAGGCAGGGCGCAACCTATGATGCCTGTCCTGGTGTTCTCGGGTGGTGAGCCGCTCTGTCGTGACGACTTATTTGAGCTGGTTAGCCAGGCGAAAGCAGCGGGGATTACACCGGCCCTTGCGACCAATGGAACATTGGTAAATGCAACAGCAGCCGAACAAATACGTGATAGCGGAATCGTGAGGGTTGCGGTGAGTTTGGATGGCGCAACTGCCGAGGTTCACGACAAGTTACGGCAGTTGGAAGGTTCTTTTAAAAGAGCACTTCAAGGTATCAAACATCTTCGTAAGAAAGAAATACCTACTCAGATAAATATGACATTGACTAAGCACAATGCCGGGCAATTAGAAGATGTTTACGAACTTGCCAAATCAGTGGGTGCAGTAGCGGTGCACATATTCATGCTGGTTCCGGTCGGGTGCGGGCAGGTACTGGCTGAAACGGATATGCTTTCACCTGAGCAATATGAACAAAAGATGCTTGAGATATGTAGATTGGATAGTCGCAGCGAGCTGCAAATGAAGGTAACTTGTGGCCCTCACTATGAACGTATTATCAGGCAGCAGGGCCTATATCAGGCCCGTAAAAAGACATCGCACGTTAGCGGTTCTGTCCCAGGCAGAAACGGGCACGGTGGTGCTTCGCGCGGATGTCTTGCAGGGCTTGGTGTGCTCTTCGTAGGTCATCAGGGAAACGTGTTTCCCTGCGGATATCTGCCAATAGAATGTGGTAATGTTCTCAAACAAAAACTTGCAGAGATATGGTACAACAACGAAGACCTTGCGCGAATGCGTAACAGCAGCAGTCTCGAAGGCAAATGTGGAGTCTGTGGCTACAGGGATGTATGCGGCGGATGTCGCGCCAGAGCATACGCTGCGACGGGTAATTACATGGCAGAAGAGCCTTTTTGTGCATACATCCCACAGCAGAGGAAAGAAGACAGAGAACAGAGGTCAGATTCTGACTTCTGACTTCCGACTTCTGATTTCTGATTTCCATACGATGATAAATATCAGCAAATTATATTGCGACCAGGTTACGCCGGGCGATTGGCTTCGCTACGGCAAAAAAGGCTCTCGGGCGAAGCGCAAAGGTGAGATTGTTCCAAAACAAGCCTCTGAAAGACGGCCTATTGTTGTGTGGAATATCACCAGGGCGTGTAATCTCAAATGTGTTCATTGCTATAACGACAGTGGCGCCGGCAAAACTTGTAATGAATTATCAACAAGCCAGGCAAAAGCCGTCCTGGATGACTTTGCGCAGTTCAAAGTGCCGTCGGTGCTGTTCTCCGGGGGTGAACCATTGATGCGGCCTGACCTGTTTGAATTGATTGAATATGCAGGCCAGCAAGGGCTGCGTACGGTTATTTCAACTAACGGGACACTTATAACCGGTGATGTAGCTAAGAAAATAAAACAAAAGGGAGTTTCGTATGTAGGTATCAGCCTTGACGGAATAGGGCAAGTCAATGACAAATTCAGGGGAGTACCCGGTGCGTTTGACAGGGCCGTTCAAGGCATAAGAAACTGCCGGGACGCCGGCGTGCGAACAGGTCTCAGATTGACTCTAACCAAAAGGAATGTTCAGGATTTAGAGGCCTTGTTTGATTTCTTCGAGGCAGAGAATATCGAGAGGGCTTGTTTTTACCACTTCGTGCCGAGCGGCAGAGGAAGGGCTATCGAAGATGATGCCCTCAGCCATACCCAAAGCAGAGATGCAATCGAGACGATATTAGCCAAAACAAAACTGTACAAACAAGCCGGCAGGAAAACGGATATATTGACAGTCGACAACCATGTTGACGGTGTTTACCTGTACCTGAAATTGCTTAAGGAAGAGCCTTCTCGTGCGGCCAATGTCTGGAAGCTGCTTATCTGGAACGGCGGGGGAATGTATAGCAGCGGAGTTGGAATCGGGTGCGTTGATTTTAACGGCAAGGTGCATCCGAATCAGTTTTGGGGACACTACGATTTAGGAGATGTGCACGAAAGGCCTTTTAGTAAGATTTGGCTCGACACTGGTGAACCTTTGCTCAATGGTTTGAGGAGCCGTAGGGAATATATCAAAGGTCGCTGTAAGCTTTGCCGATTCTTTGAGGCCTGTGGCGGCAGTCTTCGCGTACGGGCAGACTTGTATTTCGGCGACCTATGGGCCCCGGATCCGGGATGTTATTTGACAGATGAGGAAATTGGTTTGGACGCAGAGAAACAGGAAGAATTACGGCAGGCCGGTGAGCTTTTCCAGTTGCCTGATTAAATAAGGAAGCAGAAATCAGAAGTCAGAAGTCAGAAAACAGAAGTCAGAAATCGGAAGTCAGAAAACAGAAGTCAGAGTCTGCCCTCTGTCCTCTGTCCTCTGTCCTCTGTCCTCTGGATTGCCGGATACTTGAAGTGCTTCAAAATGATTTTCCTTTGAGCGAAAGTCCTTATAAAATCATAGCACGTAGATTGCAAATCCCTTGCGAGGAGCTTTGGAACAGGGTGCAGAGATTGATAGCTGAGGGGGTAATTCGCCGAATCGGAGCGAGTCTTGATTCTCGAAAGCTCGGCTTTTGCAGCACATTAGCTGCTGTTAGTTCCAAGGCAGACCTTGTTGAGCAAGCTGCCAGGATAATAGGCCGGTTCCCTGAGGTAACCCATAGCTATCTCCGTAATGATAATTTCAATATTTGGTTCACTATAATTGCGATCGACGAGGAGAGGATTGAGTATATTCTTGAGCAGATCCGCACCTCTTTATCGCTTGAAAGCTCACAAGTCCTTAATTTACCTATGAAGCATTTGTTTAAGCTCAACGCTCGTTTCAAGGTCGTACCCTAACCTTAAGAATTGTAGTCTTGCACAATTGATGAAATCTGCTTCAAAATAATAAACTAAGGACAGCCACCTATTAATGGATAGGGACAGTACGCAAAAACGGTGACTGTCCCGAATGGCATGAAGATAAGCAGTTCTCATTGTAAAAGAGCCTCCCTCATTCCTGATCTGGGTTTGTTCAGCAGAGCATATTCTTTGGGCCTTCGTTTAACAGCTCGCGGTTCAATTCGATTGGGACGACAGGGCAACTTGTCACGAGCAATCCAGCTCAGTAGGTACTGATAAAGTATCACGGCCTTTTTGGAGTAATCCTGCCAGATAGCTATAAGCACAGAAAAAACGGTCTCCCAACACAACGTCTCCGGCATCGAGCAAGTAGAACCATCCACGATCCAGACACGACGGCCACATCAGGAATACGCCGAGCCGACCTTCGCTTGAAGCCTTTGGCCGACCTGTCGCAATGCCGATTTGAACAATGACAGCGGTAATCGTTGCCGTCCCTGACAATAGGCACTGGGGTCCGGCGAGGCCGTTACTTGTTGTCCGCAGGCGGCTTGTTCAGCTAAGATATGAGCCACCGCCTCTCGGCAGGGACAGTCGGGTTCCAAGACCTGGACGAGAAAGGCCCAGAGGGTTTGAATGGGCGTCCAGATGCGCTCTCGCCAGCGATAGTTCTCCGTTGCAGCCGCATCTATAATATCCCTCGCCGAGAGGAACTCGCTAAAGAACTTGATCCTTTTGAAAAAATCATCCTTGAGAATTTTTCTGAAATGTGCAATCCTGACCATTCGTAGCCTCCTTTCGTTTTAAGTGAATGTTTGATTACTACAGTCCACTTAAAACATAGGAGGCCTTTTTTTCAAGTCTTTGCATTATAAAACGTTAACGCTTATCTTCATGCCATTCGTGACTGTCCCTAATACCGGCGACTAAATGTTCGAAAGCGATGATTTGTCGCCGTCCCCAATTAAGGGCATGTGACGTTCGTTCGCCATTGTCTTAAAACAACTGAGGCCCATACTGAGTTGATCAGTATAGGCCCCGAATTGGTGCAAATCCTGATTACCAGCCAAATCCCAGCTTACGGCTGCGGCTCTGCTTCCTCGGTCGGCCGATACAGCCGAATATCGTCAATGAACACCATACCGGAACCGCCGGCCTGCAGACTGTTCTTATCGCCGAAACCAATAGAAATCGTATTGACATTGGCGAGGTTCACGCCCTGAGCTGCAAACTCCTGCAAGTCGATTCTCCATTCCGTCCAGGTATATATCTGCGCTGCGC
>CAYQKF010000079.1:0-24038 GCA_964417935.1 uncultured Pirellulales bacterium | reverse complement strand
TTTGTCAAGCAATGCAAAATAAAATTCAAGATGTCACGCTTGTATAGGGACTAGCCAGCTAGTCGTTGCTCATCCAATTCAACAAATGCTAAGTTCAACGCGACAAAATCTAATATCAACCGCATCGCCATACTTCCCCATCCTATCCTATACTCGACCTTATGCTTAAACAGCATACCACCCTACCAAAATCCGCCAGTTCGGCCGCTCCCATAAAGGATAGGGCTGCATGGTGAACCAGGTGAACAACTCCCAGGAGCTTGGAGGCGTGGAAGTCCTACCGGAGGGATCCACACGGCCCAACGGATTATTTCCACAATAACAGGTACCAGTTGATGCCATCGTCATACCCAACTGGGTCGGTTTGCATAAATCGGCCGATGTGTGGATTATAGTACCGGGCGCGGTAGTAGTAAAGTCCTGTTTCGATATCGAATCTCCGGCCGGTGAACATGTAGGGATTGGTAAAGAAGTTGGGGTCTGAGGCCGCCACCTGGCCATAGACGCTGTACTCGTAGCTCTGGCAGCTATCGCCGTTAGAATTACTCAAGGCCACCACAGAACCCAGACCATCGAAGTGATAGTAGTAGTAACCTATTAAATCACAGATCTTAACTACCGACCCAATATGAGATACGAAATGTGAAATGCGAAAACAAATTACGGGGCAAGGAAAAAGTCTGTCTCGCAGGAAGGAACTTCGCAGCCTTGATATACGTCAGTGTCTTGCAGTGTGAATATATCGTCCTTTGCGATGCCGATATAACGGGTTTTCAGAAACTCAACGCGGCCGTCACCAAACAAAACGTTCTGCCCGCGACGATTGTGATTGAGGCTGTTAAGAGTCAATAGCTTTCTGTTTAAGTGCAGCTTAAACTGCCTGGAAAAATCCTTTGGCAGTTCTTCAAAGAGTGGATTCCAGTCTGCCATTAAAACCTTTCGGTACAGCAGCTTGCCGCTTCCGGTTCTACGGCAGCTTATCTGGAAACTGAAGGTTACATATCTTCTGCTGGGAAAATCTTTGAATCTTTTGATTTGTGATTCGTCAGGTTTCAGAGGTTTTTCGCCCTTACAGCCTGGACACGCAAAGTTACTTATGTCAACGTAACCACCTTTCGGCAAAATGTATAAATGGCGGGTATTAGAATGATTCTCTCTGCCCTGGTCGCCCACCTTCCACCACGGTGCTCCTGCTATAGTTGCAACAGCAGGTGGTTGACCATCATAGTCGGAAATGTAATTGCTCAAACCCTGAAATATGCTCCCCATTTGCATTTGGCACCGCTGCTGCTGATACTTTTGGCGTACAAAATCCAAAGGAGCAAACCAGGTTCCTAAAACGATGAAAATCACTGCCGCCGCCGCTGCTATTTTGCCCAAGCTCCACCATAACTGACTCTTAGTGGCAACATTTCGGGTTTGTTCGCTGGCAAGCAACTGCTGGAGTTGACGCTGACTTGAATCCACAAGGCTTTTAACTCGCCAAATGGTGTGCTCTACGATTTCATCCGGACAGGATTCAAGCTCTAAGCTATCGAGTGGTTCAATTGCAGCTTTGAGCTTAGAGTGAATTTCGGCAGCTTCTTTGTTTGTCGAGATTAACGCCTCTGCTTCGGCAGTCTCTTTCTGTGATGTCAAGCCTATACAATAATCAAATAACAACTGTTTCTGCTCGTTGTTCAGCGGACTCATTAAGTTTCCTTGCTCCCAATTGATGCTTTCCACTCTTTTGCAAAACGACCAACCGCCGTGTGCAGCCTGCTTTTAACCGTTCCGATAGGTATACTCAAAATCTTAGCCATTTGTTTGTAAGAAAATTTGTTAAAATAAGCTAAAACCAATATTTCTCTGAGGTTTTCCGGCATATCCGCTATAATTCGCCTAACAAGCATAGCTGTTTCACTCTTTTGGAGTTTCTCGTAAGGCATTGTAATATCATAAGTAACAGAATTCAGTATATCATCAAATGACAAATCCTCTGAATCAATCATAGTGCCGATGGGGATGGCGGATGTTCGCTTCCATTTGCGAAGAGCGTCTTTTGCCTTATTTGCAGCTATAGTGAACAACCAGGGACGCAAAGGTCGGCTTGTATCAAAACTTTCGCGGCTGGTAAATAACTGCAAAAAGGTTTCCTGAAAAACGTCTTCGACAAGCTCATGTCGATTCAAAAACAGCCTCAAGAACGCGTAAAGTTCGTTTTTATAACGATTTACGATTTCACGAAAAGCTGATTCATCGCCGGCTCCGTAGCGGACGATAAGCTCTCCATTCGTCAGTTTTTTCGAATCAGGATTCATAATTTCATTATTCAAAGAATCTCTAAAAACAACAATATTATAAGCGATTAATAACTAAATTAAAATTTTAATCACAGGCAATTTAAGCCAAACGGCGGAAATAAACTTTTCTGAATCAACCACTAAATGCGTTGGCTACACGAGTGTAAAAATAGGCAATGTTAAAACTTCTAAAAGTGTTAAATTATGCAGTTTATATCGGACACAAGAAAACGTTTATGGCAAGATTTGTTGGTCTTATGAGCCGGCATAAAGATGTGTCAAAAGACTGCAATCACATCCATTTTTTCAAAAAAGTACAAATCTTCCTTAATAACAGATTCATGCTATATTCATAAACCTATCTAACTAAAGAACATACACCACTATGTCATTGTGGATAATTCTTTTTGTTACCACTTATCTTGTCTATTTTCACTAAAGTTTTTCGTCATCACCCTCCGATACTTATATTGCTCGTTAAATATAATGCCCATATTAACATTTCGATAGTCACAAAGTAACACAAGAGGTAAGATGGGTTATATACACAAGCAGAGAGTTCCAATGGAGTTCAAAGTATGATAAAGGAAAGAATTTTAGCCCGTTATTTGGAACCTTTGTTGCGGGGTGATAGAAAAGCTTGCCGGGCTGTTATAGAGGAAACACTTCAAAGTGGCATACCTGCCAATTCCGTGTATGTCAACATAATATGGCCGATTATGGTAGAAATCGAAAAACTGCTGCGTAAAGACAAAATCACTCCTGTGCAGGAGCATTTGGCCACACGCGTTAATCGCACTATTGTGGACCAGCTTCAAAATAAGTTGCCGCGCAGACCCAAAAAGAACAAAAAAATAGTCGTATGTTGTGCACCAGACGAATTGCAGGAACTGGGCGCTCAAATGATGACTGACCTGTTTGAAAGTAATGGCTGGGAAGTAAGATTTGTGGGTGGAGGCCTAACAAACGACGATATTCTTGCTTTCATAAACGAATATGGTCCTGCCATTCTTTTAATTTATGGTACCACCCCCAAACAGGCACCTGACGTGCGGCGACTGATAGATACCATAAAATCTGTAAATGCTTGGCCTGATATGCGCATAATGGTGTCAGGTGGGCTATTCAACCGAGCCGAAGGACTTTGGCAGGAAATGGAGGCCGATTTATATGCGCCGACAGCTCTTGAAGCCCTCGAGGTAGCTTCAAATGATAATCCGGTTGTGCATTGTGAGCGACGAACAATGAACCGCAGAAAAAAAAGACGCCAGATAGTACCCCAAGACCTGCCCTTGCAGATATCAAAATAACGTTTAAGGGATGGAAAACAACCACTATAGATATCCAACACAAATGGACTCATTACAGATGTGTTTGACATGTATATCTGTTTTGGGCTGACCTATAACAGGCATATCTAAATCCGAAATCCGTTGTTGTTCGTTAGCACCGCAAACTGTCAATACTGGTTTGTACTGCTCATCAGTATGCCGCGAGATGACACAACAATTCAAATTATCATGTGTAATCTCTTTCAAAAATTGAAATTATTTCCTTGACCGGAAAGGGGCCAGTTTGGTATAAATATAATTGAGGTAATGTGTAGATTTTGGCTTAGACCGGGCTAAATCGTATGAATTTTCAACCAGTTATCTTAGCCGCAAGGTTGATAAGCAACGAATAAAGTCTTAATAGTAACTTTGTGCTCCAGAGTTAGAATTTATATAACTCAATTATCTGCTCATATTGGGCGTTTGAAGGAAGGAAGTGGTATTTTGATTTCCGATTTGCGAGTTTCAATTTAAGATTTTCTTTTTTCAATGCTAAATCGACAAACGGACATCGGAAATCGGCAATTCTCATAAACAACGAGTGTTTTGGCGTGTGGCCAAGGCATAATTTATAATTGTTTTAACTTTATTTTTAAAGGAGGACTATTATGTCTAAAAAATTGATTGTTTTAACTTCTTATGTTTTTCTGCTGGGATTGGCAACGAGCGTAGCCGAAGGTGCTGACCCAAGTCTTGCCGGCTGGTGGAAGTTTGATGAGGGCTCGGGGACCACCGCCAATGACTCAAGTGGCAACGAAAACCACGGCACCTTTAACGGCGATCCACAGTGGGTGAATGGAAAATTCGGAAAGGCGCTGAAGTTCGACGGCAGTTCCGATTACCTCGACGTCCCTGACTCCGACAGCCTCGATATCAACGGCGACCAGTTGAGCATCGTTGCCTGGATCAATGGCGAAAGCTGGTCGCTGGCAAAACACATTGTCCGAAAGATAGCGGACGAGGCAGCAAGTCCTATCTACGTATTCCGGGTGCAGCCGGATCAGGTGCGCGCCATACTCAGTACGTCTGCTGGCAACACCACAATACAGGGAACAACGGTGTTACCCACCAATGAATGGGTTCACGTTGCCCTCGCATATGATGGCGGCGAAGCGCGCATCTATGTCAATGGTGAGTTGGATGTCTCGAGCAACGTCTCCGGAGAGATCACGCAGAGCAACAATGAACTGCGCATCGGTCTTGGAGATCCGGCGGGCTACTTCCACGGGACGATCGATGACGTCCGCATCTACAACAAGGCACTTACTCAGGAAGGGATTCAGGCTATTATGCAAGGCGCAGGAATGCCATATGCCTTTGATTCCTCTCCGGTGGATGGTGCCATATTTGAGGCTACATGGGCCAACCTCTCCTGGAGGGCCGGATATTGTGCGGCCTCGCACGATGTGTATTTGGGTGACAATTTTGACGACGTTAATGACGGCACCGGCAATACGTTCCAGGGCAACCAAGCCGGAACAAAACTTATTGTTGGCTTTACCGGATTTGTCTATCCGGGAGGTCTTGTTCTGGGCACAACTTACTATTGGCGAGTCGATGAGGTCAATGACGCCGACCCGAACAGTCCCTGGAAAGGCGATGTCTGGAGCTTTACGGTTCCATCCGAGACTGCATATAACCCCCTCCCGGCTGATGGCAGCAAATTTATAGACCCGAATGTGGAGATTAGCTGGACGGCAGGTATGAAAGCAATGTTGCACACCGTGTATTTTGGTGACAATTTTGACGATGTGAACAGTGCTGTTGTGGGTGCCCCTCAGGCAAATGCAACCTATACTCCCGCTGGCCCGCTTGAGTTAGGGAGGACCTATTACTGGCGTGTCGATGAGTTCGATGGCATGAACACGCATACAGGCGATGTCTGGAGTTTCAAAACTCGACCCGTTATCCCCATTACCGACCCCAACCTTGTCGTCTGGTGGACACTTGACGAGGGTATGGGCACTACTGCCGTTGATTGGTCCGGCCATGGCAATCACGGGACACTGTTCGGTCCGGATTGGATTACCCCCGGTTGGCTTGGTGATGCCGCCTTGGACTTCAGAAGTAGCGGCTATGTGGCGATTCAGAATCTCAGCTATAACAGGGCGGACTATACCGAAGTGACGGTCTGTGTCTGGATGCATACGGTGACTTGGAACATACAGGAAATTGCCTCGTTTGGTCGCGACCAGTACTGGTTCTTGGGGATCAACCGCTACGGCGTCGGCCCTGGCCAGGTCGGCTGGCATATTATGACCAGTTCCGGACAGACCGACCTCGGGAGCAACACGCGTGTTGACGACGGGCTGTGGCACCATATCTGCGGTGTGTTCGACAAGGGACGCGCGACCATCTATATCGATGGCTTGCGCGAGTCTTCCATCAGTGGAGGCTCGACCTTTGGCACAGGCAACACTCGCTTCGGCTTCCTGGGCGCTAACTCCGAAGCCACGAGCTTCAATGGCGACCGGGTCTCTGGCCGCCCCGTCGTGGGCGGCATGGATGACTTCCGCATCTACGATAGGGCCCTGACTCAGGAAGAGGTCATACAGGTTATGCGAGGTGACCTTTTGATTGCCTGGAGCCCGAACCCGAGTCAAGGCTCAACACTGTACATCAGAGATGCGACGCCCCTTAGCTGGTCGCGTGGAGATAAAGCATCTCAGCACGATGTCTATTTCGGCACTGATAAAGATGCTGTTGCCAATGCTGATTCATCCGATACGACCGGCATATATCGAGGCCGACAGGGTGGTACCATTTACACTCCACATGAAGGCGTTGAATGGGGCGGCGGACCTTACTACTGGCGTGTCGATGAATATAATACCGACACGACAATCAGCAAAGGCAGCGTATGGAGCTTTACGGTAGCCGACTTCATTGTGATAGATGATTTTGAGGATTACAACGACTATCCGCCCGACGAGATATGGAATACATGGATAGATGGATATGGCATTGCGACAAACGGTGCCACGGCAGGTTATCCTGATCCGGACTTCCTTGCGGGAGAACATTATGTTGAGACTACAATTGTTCACGGTAGCTCTCAATCGATGCCGCTTTTCTATGAGAACAATTTCAAATACTCTGAGGTAACCATGACGTTGGTCTCAGCGCGTGACTGGACCGAGGAAGGTGTTGGAGTATTGTCACTGTGGTTCTACGGTGACGCATCTAACATTGCTGAGCGGATGTATGTGAATCTCAACGGTATCGCGACGGTCTATCACAATAATCCCGACGCAGCGCTGATAGATGAGTGGACGGAATGGACTATCGACTTGCAGGAGTTTGCAGCTCAGGGCGTGAACCTTGCCAATGTCAATACGATTTCTATTGGTTTCGGCGATAAGAATAATCTTCAGGCCGGCGGTTCAGGTATGGTGTTATTTGATGACATTCGGCTGTATCGGCCGGCACAGTAAGCTGGGATTTAGGTATATCTAAATGTCTAAGATTGCGAGTCAGCCATGGGTGGTTAGCCCCGTTAGAAGTAAGACGCCAACTTCTAACGGGGTTAGGCGGACTCGCAATGATGTTGAGGATATCAGTGTATTCTGTGAAGGAAATGCTATTTGGTCAAGACGAGTTTTTGATATTTGTCGAGGACAACAAGTGTTTTGGTGTGTAGCCAGGGCACGATTATTTTAATTCTTTTTTGAAGGAGGATTATTATGTATAAGAAATTGATCTTTGTGGTTTCTTTTGTTTTGGTGGTCTCGCAGGCCTGCAACGCCGTCGAGGTTGCGAGGTGGGATTTTGAAGAAACCAGCGGGACCACGGCAACGGACCAAAGCGGTCTGTACGTTGCCACGTTGGAAGGCAGCGACACTCTTGACGTTGACGGAAGATTCGGATCCGGTATTGATTTTGCCGGGGATGGCGGTGCCACTGTCGACGCTGCCAGCAGTGAAGCCTTTCGATTAACCGGCGATTTTTCGATTGTGCTCTGGGTCAACTCGGATGTGGCATGGGGTGATTACACTCGATTTGTTGACATTTCGGCTGCAGATGGAGGTCTACAGGATAGTTATCGTCTGTTTACGGGCAGTGGTGACAATGCAGACAACTTCCGGTTTATGTCCAGACAGGATGGTTCAAACACCCAAAATATCCACACCAGGGATATGGCCGTGGGAACCTGGATCCTGCTTGTTCTGCGTCACGATCTCGATGGTGATGTCACCATGAACGTTCTCCAGGATAGTGACAGCGTGGACGAATCCTTTGTGGCAGCCAACAGCGAAAGCTGGCCGACTTTGGGGCCTATTGTTTATGCCGAAGGCGAATTGAAGATTGGTCGGATGATTGGGGATACCAGAAAATTAGATGGTAAGATGGACGCTGTTGCTTTCTATGACGAGGTGCTGACCGATGCCCAGGTCGCCGCGATGTTCTACACTGCTGGTTCTTCTGAGTATCCACTTGCCTCAGGCCCCAAGCCTGCCGACGGGGCCATGCTCGAAGCAACTTGGGCTAACCTCGACTGGCGCGCCGGAGACTTTGCGGTCTCGCACGATGTGTACATCGGCGGCAATTTTAACGATGTGAACGATGGGGCCGAAGGGACGTTCGTGGGTAACCAGGCCGTAACGACTCTTATTGTTGGCTTTCCCGGATATCATTATCCGGATGGCCTTGTTCCCGGCACAACTTACTATTGGCGAATCGATGAGGTTAATGACACTGAGCCGAATAGCCCGTGGAAAGGTAATGTCTGGAGCTTTACAGTTCCGCCCAGGACTGCCTATGATCCCAACCCGGCTCATGGCGCCAAATTTATAGACCCGAATGTAGAACTCAACTGGACTGGTGGTTTTAATGCTAAATTGCACTATGTGTATTTCGGAGACAACTTTAACGATGTGAACAATGCCGTTGTGGGCCTGCCGCAGTCAGAGACAACCTATACTCCCGGCACACTTGAATTAGAGAAGGTTTACTACTGGCGTATTGATGAGTTTGATGGCGCCGCCACATATAAAGGCAATGTCTGGAGCTTCACGGTTACAAAGGCCGGCGGCGGCATTAAGGCAGAGTACTTCAACAATACGACCCTTAGTGGTGAGCCGGTGCTGACACGCTTAGACCCCGAAATCGACTTTGACTGGGGCAACGCTGAAGTGGCCGGAGAGAACTCTCCCGATGCGAGTATCAATGTGAACAACTTTTCGGCCCGCTGGAGCGGTGATCTTGAGGTGGACCTGACGGACACTTATACGTTCCACATCAACGCCAACAACGGCTTCAGGATGTGGTTGGATGGTAGGCCCATCATCGATTACTGGGACAATACTACCACAAGCAGTCGTGAGAGTGACCCGATCGAACTGGCTGGTGGCAATACCTATTCCATTCGGATGGAGTATTTTGAAGGCGAGGACGTGGCGATTGCCCAGTTGTTCTGGGAGAGCAGTACCCGAGAACAACAGATCATTCCCAGTGGTGCGCTACAACCTCCTTTGAAGGCCGGCGGCGCGGACCCATATAATGGAGCCACGGATGTCAGGCAGACAATTATTCTTAGCTGGAGGCAGGGAGACAATGCCGCTTCGCATCAGGTGTATTTCGGCACTGATGAAGAAGCGGTACGCAACGCTGATACAGCTTCACCCGAGTACAAAGGCACTAAGGCACTTGGCTCTGAGAGCCATGATCCCGGAAAAGTTCTCTGGGATACCACTTACTACTGGCGTGTTGATGAAGTCGAGGCCGACGGTACGATACAGAAGGGTAATGTCTGGAGCTTTACGACAGCGAACTTTATCCTCGTGGACGATTTTGAAGATTACAACGACTATCCGCCCGACGAGATATTCAATACGTGGATAGATGGATATGGGACCACGACAAATGGCTCCACGGCAGGTTATCCTGATCCGGACTTTCTTGCTGGAGAGCATTATATTGAGACTTCGGTTGCTCACGGCGGCGCCCAATCGATGCCGTTATTCTACGAGAACAATTTCAAATACTCTGAGGCAACCATGACGCTGACTCAGAGTAACTGGACAGAAGAAGATGTTGGAGTATTGTCGCTGTGGTTCAGGGGCAATTCGGATAACGCTGCTGAGCGGATGTATGTAGCTCTCAACGGCAGCGCGACGGTCTATCACGATGACCCCAGTGCAGCGCTGATAGATGAGTGGACCCAATGGCCTATCGACCTGCAGGAGTTTGTAGCCCAGGGCGTGAACCTTGCCAATGTCAATACGATTTCTATTGGTTTCGGCGATAAGAATAATCTGCAAGCCGGCGGTTCAGGTGTGGTCTTCTTTGATGATATTCGACTGTATCGGCCCGCACCACCAGAACCAGAGCCGTTACCACCAGAGCCGGCACCGTAAGCTGGAATTTAGGTGGCGCCCATTGCTTCTTGCCCGCCGCCCCGACTCGCGTCGAAAGACGCGGGGTCAGGCGAAGCAACATATGAAGGTGTGGTTGACATAGCAGATTTGCTTCAATTCGGGGCTTATACTGAATGATTCAGTATAAGCCCCTTTAACATGATAATTGGTTATTAAGGCAGGATTAGCCGTTTAGTATTTTGATGTTGTCCATAGAGCCGAGCCGGCCGTTGGCCAGTGTCAAGTATTCTAATTTTTTTGGATTGTGGCCGAGCAGTTTGCTGCCGAGAGTATCGACAGCAACGGGGTCAAATCCGGCCAGGATAAGGCCTATGTTCTTGTGCCTTCCGGCAAGGTGCATTCCCTTCAGGGCGATAGAAGCATCAACTACCGACAGGTCGGGCTTTTTATATATGCAGACATCCACAACGGACATGTCCGTTGAGAGACTGTGCAGCTTCGACTTGTTCCAGGAGCCCGAATAGAACTTACCCGGGGCAATGCCAAACATATTTTTCATTGCAATCGTGGTTTTTGTGAAGCTATGGTCCTTAAGGACAGGCAGTGAAATCACGAACGCCTGCTGCACAATCTTAGGCATAAAAAACAGCTTTAATTGCAGGGCATTATCATTTTCGAGTTGGATTGTTTCGGCCTCGTTGAAGTCGATTAGTTTCATGCCGTACTTGTTGGCCATGTCTGTGTATCCGAGGGCATCGAAAACGTCCGGAGTTCTTCCGGTTCCACAGCCCTCACCTATGACGATTTCAGCCTTTGTGTGGGCTTTGCAGTAGTTGTACGTCGCTTCGGCAGCATCGACGCTGGTTGTAACCGGCGGCGGTGAAGAGTTTGTCAGGTTTGGTTTGATAATGATAAGACCTTTCTGGGGCATACGGGCCCCGGCATCAATAAGGTCAAGGGCCCTGGTTATGCTGGTTTTATAATCGACAAATTTTACTTTAGCAACTTGACTCATAAGTCCTAAGTTATATTTTGGTTAAATGTTCCGAAAAGTCTTCTGCAAAATCGAGGTTAGGCATACTTTGAAAAGAAAAAATTGTCTCTTAATTTTTCTTTTCAAACAATAATTTATTACCCAGCAAACAGCTATTATTTAAGAAAATTAAAAACCTGATTTTCTGAAATAATATATGCCTAACCTCAATTTTGCATAACTCTATCAAACGTTCCGAACAAAATAATCTTATCAAGGGTATTGACTGTCAAGAGATTTTGGGTAAATATATACGAACTCCGTAAGGGAAATCAGGTTACGGTTTATAATTTGAGCTGGTTTTGTGGAGATGAATATGATAGAGGTCAAAGAGCTTCGGCGTAGTTTCGGCCCGGTTGTCGCTGTTGATGGTATATCGTTCAGTGTTGAAAAGGGTCAGGTTTTGGGTCTTCTTGGGCCTAACGGGGCCGGCAAGAGCACAGCGATGAGAATGTTGGCGTGTTTTCTGCGGCCAGACAGCGGGACAGCTACTATACTTGGGTATGATATTTTGAAGAATCCCATCGAGGTCAGGCGGTCGATTGGATATTTAGCGGAGAACGTGCCGGCGTATAACGAGATGACGGTGGGTAGTTTTTTGAACTTTGTTTGCGATACCAGACAGATTAAGGGCAAAGAGCGCAAACAAGCTCTTGACCGGATTGTCCCGATGTGTTCGATTGATTCAGTGTACCATCAGACGATTGAGACGTTGTCAAAAGGATATAAACGGCGTGTGGGACTGGCTCAGGCGTTAATTCACGACCCGGATGTTTTGATTCTTGATGAACCCACTGACGGGCTGGATCCCAATCAAAAACATGAGGTCAGAAAGCTGATCAATAAAATGGCAAAAGACAAGTGCATTATCATCTCGACTCACATCCTCGAAGAAGTGGAAGCTGTTTGCTCGAGGACGATAATCATTGCCAAAGGCCGAATACTCGTGGATTCAACACCGGAGAAGTTGAAGGAGAAATACCACTGCAGTCTTGATGCTGTTTTTCGCAGGATTACAAGAAATGGTAAGTAGTACATTGGTGAGTAGTGAGTAGTTAATTAATCAACCGAGAGTTATGCAGAAAACTTTAATTAACCAAATGAGGAGTGCAAAAGAATGAATAGTTTTTGGGCGGTGTTCAAGAGGGAATTGAAAAGTTATTTTACGACACCTCTTGCATACGTGTTTCTTGTGATTTTTTTGTTTTTTTCGGGGTACCTGACGTTCAAGCAGGGCTTTTATGAAATGCGGCAGGCAGATATGAGTGCGTTTTTTATGAACCTGCCTCTGTTGTTTGTTTTTATGGTGCCATCGACAGCGATGCGTCTCTGGGCTGAAGAGCGCAAGGTCGGTTCGATTGAGCTGCTGTTCACTTTACCAATTACAATAACGCAGGCCGTTTTGGGCAAGTTCTTTGCGGCGTGGCTATTCCTTGTTATTGCATTGGCGCTGACCTTCCCTATGGCGATTACAGTATGTTACCTTGGTGAGCCGGATATCGGCCTGATAATTACCGGTTACTTAGGCAGCTTGTTGATGGCAGGTGGCTTTCTTGCTATAGGCTGTTTCTTTTCGGCGGTCAGTAAGAACCAGGTAATAAGTTTTGTCCTGTCGGTGGTTACCTGTGCGGTGCTTGTTTTTGCGGGTATGCCGACGACACTAAGCTACGTCTCGACGTTTTTGCCGGCCGGTCTGGTCTCAGCGATAGAGAATATGAGCTTCCAGACACACTTCGAGTCAATCCAGAGGGGTGTGCTGAAGTTTGAAGACCTTTCTTACTTTATATTGTTGATTATCGGGTGGATTGCCGCGTGCAGTATTGTTTTGGATGAAAGGAAAGCGAGATAATGAACCGAACGATACAAACAATTATCGGAGCGGGCCTTGTTTTGGTGATTATTTTCTCTGCGATAAGTATTTGCCAAAATATTGGAAAGGGTTTGAAGGTTGACGTTACGGACCAGAAGCTTTATACGCTTTCGGATGGTACGAAAGCGATTTTGTCTAAACTTAATCAGCCGATTACAGTTAAACTCTACTACGCAAAGACCGCTGCACTGAAAGGGCCGGACCAGATTCGGTTTTTCAACAACTATTACCAGTTCGTCAGAGCACTGCTGGAAGAATACGTTGCAGTGTCCAAAGGTATGGTCGAGCTTGAAGTAATCGACCCGCGGCCTTTTTCCGACGATGAGGTACAGGCATTGAGGTATGGCTTGAGGCGATTTCCTATAACTCAAGAAGAAAACTTTTTCTTCGGTTTAGTGCTGCAGACACAATTTGGGGTTGAACAGGCTATACCGTTCTTTTCGCCGGACCGGGAGAATTTTGTTGAGTACGATATAAGCTACCTGATAGACGCCGCAATCACCCGACAGAAAAGAAAAATAGGTGTAATGAGCTCACTTCCGGTAATGGGCGATGACGTGAGCGGTTATATGTATGAGATGATGCTCAGACAGGGCCAAGAGCCAAAACGGCCCTGGACTTTTGTTGAACAATTGCGAAAACAGTACGAGGTTGTGAGTGTTGCCACAGATGTCAATGACATTAACGATATTGACATTCTGTTGGTTATTCACCCTAAGGACCTGCCGGAGCAAACATTGTTTGCAATAGACCAATTTGTGTTGAAAGGCGGCAGGATGATAGTGTGTGTTGACCCACATTGTTTTGCAGATAGGCCGGACCGAACGGCAATGCAGATGGGGATGCAGATTTCGCGCAGCTCGGAGCTGAATGTGCTTCTGCAAACATGGGGCATTGAGATGCCGGCGAATACTTTTGCCGGTGACATGAATCTGGCATCGATGGCTGCCATTCGTACCAATCAGAGGCCGGAGAGGATAATTGGTTACCTTAACCTGACGCCGGAAGGAAAATGCTTTGATACAGGCAATGTTATTACGACCAAGCTTAACCAGGTAAGGCTTCTGTTCTCGGGTGTACTTAGAGAAGTTGCGGACCCAAATGAGTTAGTTGAGGTAAGACGAACACCACTTGTTACAACGACTAACAGGGGTAATAGCTTTTCGATAAGCAATCCATACGAGCTGATGATATTGGACCCATCAAATCTTATGAGTAAATTTGTTGAGGGTAACAAGCCTGTTGCGATGAGTTATCTGATTACGGGCCGTTTTAAGAGTAGTTTTCCCGATGGTATTGAGATTGAGGTTGAGGACGACGAGGAGTCTTCGGACGAAGCAAAAGACCCAAATGATGTTAAGACAATAACAAAGCGGATTAAAGGCCTGACAGAAGCCCAGCAGGATTGTGTGGTGGTGGTTTTTGCGGATGTTGACTTCATAAGCGATTCGATAGCGTATCAGAGCTCGTTCTTCGGCAAGATGGTTGTTGGAGATAACAGTGCTTTAGTGCTGAACGCCATTGATGATTTGAGCGGGTCGGGCGATTTGGTTTCAATCAGGTCGAGAGGGAACTTTAAGCGGCCATTTGTTGTTGTCGATGAAATTGAAAGACAGGCTGAGGAGGAAACACGTGAAGAAGTGGCGAAGATTAACGCGCAAATTGCAGGCTTCCAGAGCGAGCTGCAATCTATTCTGGCTTCGGCCAAGAGAGGCCAGGAAGAGGTTATCGGTAGTACGATACTACAGAAGCAGCGAGATATCGAATTGAAACAACGCCGGGCACAGCGTCAATTGAATGAGGTAAGATTGACAAGACGGGAACGAATCGAACATTTAGGTAATATTCTTCGAGGTTTTAATATGCTGATGGCCCCGGTGGTTATTCTGGTAATTGCTATAGTGTTGGGTATCCGTCGGAGTGTAAGGAAGAGACATTATATCAGTCACGCAAGTGATGCTTGATGTGTGAATGAGTTGATGCGTAGATGTGTGAATGAGTAGATGGGGAAACACATAAACCCATGTACGGATAAACGCATCTACAAACTCCAAGATATGAGTAAGGGATTTTATAAATGAGTGATAAAAAACTTACAATATTAGGTATTGTGGCGGTTTTTATAGTGATATGGGCCGTGGTTCAGTCCCGTGTCTCAAACAGGCCCAGGGCCGAGCTGGACAAACCGGCTTATCTTATCCAGGGACTTGACCCGGCTGTTATAGACAGTATCGTTGTGGGGACCGGTGAAGATACGGTAACGCTCAAGCGCCAGCAAGGGCGTTTTGTTGTAGCCAATAAAAACAATTATCCCGCCAAGGCAAGTGAAATAAATAATTTGATTACTAAGAGCCTGGAGATTCAAACCTCACAATTTGTTACAGACAACGCGGCAAACCACGAGGACCTTGGATTAACGGAGGAAGAAGCTAATACCGTCGTTAAATTTTTCAAGCCGGATTCGTCGCTGATTACAGGTGTTATTGCAGGGAAAGCCAAAGAGCTTGGACAAGGTACTTATGTAAGATTGGCTTCGAGCGACACGGTTTATGTGGCATCAAGTATGCCGTGGCTCGGAGGCACGGCGATGAGTTACCTTGAGCAGGAGCTTATTTCAGTGAAGCGCGACGATATTGTGTCGGTAACAGTTCGTTCTGCGAGTGGTGAATATACGCTGAAAACAACGGACGACGGCAAAGATGTAGTGCTGGAAAATATTCCTGCCGGCAAAAAGTTTAAGACTAATGATGGTGATAGTGTCTTTACTGCTTTAACGAGTTTGAGATGTGATGACGTTAAGAAAAGAACGGGCGATTTGACCTTTGATAAACAATTTATTTGCATGCTGAAGGACTCGACTGTTTATACCCTAAAGATAGCTCAAAAGGATGATAAGACGTATATCACTTGTGAAGCAGAGTTTACGGATAAAACGCCTGTATTGAAAGGCGACGAGGTCGAATCAGAAGAAGAGCTGAAAAAGAAAGAATCTATACTGCTCGCCCAGGAGAGTGCGATAAAATTCACTGGGAAACATCAGGGATGGGTTTACGAAATAGCTGATTGGAAGGCGAAGAATCTGATTAAGGAACTTTCAGATTTAATCGAGGACGAAGAGAAACCCAAAGAAGAAGACAAGACCGAGGACCCCAATTCTGTAAAACCCGATGAGGCTACTCCACCAACAACCGAGAAGCTTGAGGAGCCCGAGGAGCCTGATACGACAGAACCCGAATCGTAAGACATTCGAAACAAAAAGACCTTTCGGTAATATTTCAAAGGTCCCCGGGTAACCATAGTGACGTCTAACAAACTGAGAAAAGTCATTTGGAGGCTGGTTCTATGAGAAAGATTACCCGAAGGCAGTTTTTAAAGCGCGGCACCGGTGCTCTGAGCTCGGCGGCAGTTTTGCCGTACATCGTGCCATTGTCAGCTCTCGGCAGGGGCGGCTCTGTGGCACCGAGCGAACGAATCACAATGGGCGGTATCGGCCTGGGCGGACAGGGCACACGCGATATGCGCAATTTTATGACGTGCTCGGATGTGCAGTTCATCGCTGTCTGCGATGCAGATACGGAGCGTCGGAACAAAGCCAAGACTGTGGTTGACGAGAACTATGGAAATAAGGATTGTGCTGCGTACAATGACTTTCGCGAGCTTCTGGGACGCGATGATATCGATGCGGTACTGAGTGCGACCGGAGAACGCTGGCATGCGCTGACTTCTATTTTTGCGGCAAAAGCCGGCAAGGACATCTACTGCGAAAAGCCGATGTCGCTGACTATTACCGAGGGCCGAGTAGTGGCCGATACAATGAAACGCTACGGGACTGTTTATCAGTGCGGGACACAGCGTCGAAGCATGAGGAGTTTTGCATTCGCAGTCAATACCGCCCGCAGCGGCAAGCTCGGCAAACTGCGCACTCTTCACAGCTATGTAAGGGCAGGGCAAAGCTCCGGCGTTCTGAAACCCGAACCGGTGCCGGAAGGTTTCGACTACGATATGTGGCTGGGGCCTACACCGTACATACCTTATAATTCGAGCTTTGTCCGCAATCTATGGAAAAACCACTTCGATTACAGCGGCGGGATGATAACCGATTGGGGCTGCCACTGTAACGATCTTGCACAGATGGCAAATGATAGTGAATTGACCGGGCCTGTTGAGTATGAAGGTACGGCCAAATTCCCCCAAAAAGGTTTTTGTAACGTTCCCATAGCCCTGCACGTCGAGACCAGATATGCCGACGGCGTTAAGCTGATAATGTATGACAAAAAGACACCGGATATTTGGCCAAACTTAAATACTCAACTGTCAGTTAAGTTCGAGGGTACAGAAGGTTGGGTGTATGTTGACGACGGCGGTAATGTCGATGCCCGGCCCAAGTCGCTGCTGGCAAACAGAAAGTTCGAGAAACAGCAATGGACCGATTCGGCGAACTGGCAAGGCCATCATCGGAATTTTCTGGACTGTGTGAAAACGCGGGCCAGGACCATCGCATCAGCCGAGGTGGCTCATCGCTCGACAACTACCTGCCACGTTGCCAATATTTGTCTGCGGCTCGGACGCGACATGAGATGGAATCCTCAAACCGAACGCTTCGTGAACGACCCCGAAGCCGACAAGATGATATCAAGACCGATGCGAAGACCGTGGCATCTATGAGGGTGCGGGTTATAAATTTCGGTTTAGAAACACCCCCAAACAAGTTTGAGGGTGTCACCCCGGGTTTTATTAACATAAAACTCAATAACTCTGAAAGGAAGGACAAGAGATGAACATCCGCAATTACACATATCGTAGCTATTTTATTGGCCTGGTTCTGCTTGTGGCTGGGATGGTGCCAATGTATTCCGTGAGCGCAATAACGCAGAAGCCGGTGAGATTTGTTACGCACCGTGTTGGGCAATTTCGCAGTGAGGCCTGCTGTGTAGGTGATTTTAACAATGATGGAAGGCTGGACATTTTGGCAGGCCCCTACTGGTATGAGGCGCCGGACTGGAAAGCCCACCAATTTCGAGCTTTGAAGGGCAAAGTCGATGAAAAGGGCAGGACCTACAGTGTCAACGAAAAAGGCATTGGATACTGGGATGATTTTATGAACTTGCCATTGGATGTCGATGGAGATGGGCTGCTGGATGTTGTAACGTGCTGCTGGTTCAGTAAACAAATTGACTGGTATCGGAATACCGGAACGACCGGAGGAGAATGGCCGATGACCATCGGCGAGAAGAATGGCAACTACGAGTGCGGAGATCTGTGGGATATTGATGGTGATGGTCAAAAGCTCGAAATTCTGCCCGATACTAAAAATACCAAGTGGTACGAGGTTGGTATTAAGGCCAACGGTAGGCGTGGATTGATTAAACACGAAGTTAGCCAGAATGAAAAACCTTTCGGCGGAGGGATTGGTGACATCAACAGCGATGGTCGTCCGGATATTCTGCGGCCGGATGCCTGGTATGAGGCACCGGCTGACCCGCGGAAAGGCCAATGGATAGAACACCCTCTGGCAGTCGGCAGCCTTACCGAAGGCCAGGCGGAGCATACACCACAAATACAGGTTTATGATGTCGATGGTGATGGACTGAATGATATCGTTACCAGCTCGGCGCACCAGCATGGAATCTTCTGGTATAAGCAGATAAAAAAAGGGTCGAAAATATCGTGGAAGCAACATCTGATTGACAAGTCGTGGTCTCAGGCTCACAGCATAACGTTAGCCGACCTTGATGAGGATGGCGACCTCGACCTTGTTACGGGAAAACGATTTCTCGCCCATAATGGCAACGACCCCGATGCCCGTTCTCCTTTGGGTGTGTACTGGTATGAGCTGAAACTCGGGCCTGCTGTAGAATGGGTCAAACACATCATTTCTTACGATGAGGGCATCGGCTCAGGCTTAAGTATTCCCGTGGTTGATATCGATGGCGACGGAGACCTTGATATTGTGGTAACAGGCAAATGGGGCGGCCCTGTTTATTTTGAGAATAAAAGCAAATCTAACTGATAGCCGAAAGATGAAACAATGAGGATTTCCTTAAAGGCACTTACCGCCCTACTGCTGATATGGCTGTGTGTGAATTCCGCTCTTAGTGATACTGCCGGGGCTGCGATTGATAAATCAGAGATTGATAAGAAATTAGCGGCGATTGTTAACTACGAACGTGGGATGAGCAGAGAGCCGCTTATCGCTGTGGAAAAACTCATCAGGGAATCACAAAACCAGCCCGAACAACGTAAATACATCGAGCTACGATTGGCTGAATTGCTTTCTGAATCTACGTTGGAATGTAAATCTTTCATCTGCAGGCAGCTTTGGTTTATCGGTACGGCTGATTCGGTGCCTGCAATCGCAAAACTGCTGGCGGACGAGGAGACTGCGGATATAGCTTGCTATGCAATCGGGCAGAATCCGAGCAAGAAGGCCGGCAAGGCACTGCGCGAGGCGCTGGATAAGGTTTCGCCGAAAGTGCAGATTCGCATTATAAATCTCTTGGGTGACCGACGTGATGACCAAAGCGTCGAAGCAATTGGTAAGCTTGTGTTTGGAGCAGAAAGGGAAGTTGGCGAGGCTGCGGTTGCAGCGCTGGGAAAAATTGGCGGTATTCAGGCGAGAAAAATATTGGTTGAAGGCAGAGCCAAAGGTGATTCGGAACTGCGATTCGCAGCGACTGATGCGTACCTGCGATGTGCCGAAGACCTCGTGGCTGAGGGTAAATCAAAGCAGGCGACAGTAATCTATAAGGAATTGGCCGACAAGGACGAAGCTGCGATTATACGAAGTGCGGCCATCAAGGGTTTGGCAGACGCCGGCGGGCAGGAGACAGTGCCGTTAGTGATTGCGGCTCTGCGGGATGAAAACAGGATGGTGCGCACTACGGCCAGAAGCTGCGTTCGGACAATGCGGGGCCAAGGCGTTACCGAACTGTTTGCAAACGAATTGCCGGAGACGTCCCTTGATGAACAGGTGCTTCTGATAGGTGCTCTTGCCGACCGTGGTGATGCTGCTGCGCTGCCTGCGATAACAGCAGCGGCCAGGAGCGCGAATCCCGGGATTAGAAAAGCAGCATTGCAGGCCGTTGGAAAACTCGGTGATGCTTCCTTTGTCGAGTACCTGGTCAAGGCCGCCACGGAGGGGATGAGTTCCGAGGAAAAAAGCACAGCAGTAAATAGTCTGAAGCTGCTTCGGGGCAGCAGAGTTGATGATGCGATAGTAAAAAGCATGCAGAATTCGCAGCCGAGTGTGCGCTCTCAATTAATTCAGGTACTGTTCGAGCGCAATGCGGTTGGTGCGGTCCCGGCCCTGTTAGGCGAAGCGGTAAACCCGGATAGGAATGTCCGCAAAGCAGCGTTTAAGGCTTTAGGCAGACTTGCAGGTGAGAAGGATTTACCATCGCTGGTGAAACTTCTTGTGAAGCTGGAAGATGACGGTAGTCGCAGAGAAGCTGAGCGAGCTGTCGTAATGGTTTCGCGTAAGATTAGCGAGACGAGTAAGCAGGCTGATGCTGTATTAGCTGGGCTGCACGGTGAGAAGCGTGTGGCTGTCAGATGTTCGCTGCTGCGAGTGCTTGGCGGTATCGCAAACAGTAATGCACTGGAAATACTGTCAAGTGCCTTAAAAGAGACAAATCCTGCGGTACAGGATACAGCCGTTCGCGCATTGGCTAAATGGCCTAACGCGACGGCGGCAGAAGTTCTGCTGGAAATTTACAGTAACACGCAAAACCAAATACATCGGCTGCTGTCGCTGCGCGGTTTTGTTCGCCTGTTGGCTCTGCCTGCTGAGGGTCGTCCCGCCGAGAAAACGCTGAAGATGTATCGGCAGGCAATGCATCAGGCCCGCGGCCAAGCGGAGCAAAAACTTGTGCTCTCAGGTTTAGCGAACGTCAGCGACCCAGGAGCGCTGTCAATGGTCGAGCCGTTACTGCAGGTCGAGACAGTTAAGGCAGAAGCAGCGATGGCTGCGATAAATATCGCCGGCGCAATCATGGAAACTCACCGCGACCGGGCTAAGATAACAATGAATATGTTGCTTAATGTTTTGGAAGATGAGGGATTGCGCAAACAGGCTGAAGAGATTATCCTGCATATCAAAGGGTCTGAGGCGTTCGAAGACATGATGCAAGAGCCAAAAAGATGAAAAGAGAATAGCGGTCCTTATTCGCCGAAAAATTGCAGCCGGAGACCGGAAAAATCTACCTTTGTGACATTCACTGTCCACAATCGTGGGTATAGTAATTTTTCTTTGACTCACAGCTTAGAAAACGTATAATGTTATTGTATTTTTAAAACTTTTTGTACAAAAGGTGGGTCATGAGCAAGCACAAACGAAGAGGATTTACCTTGATAGAACTTTTAGTGGTGATTGCTATCATTGCGCTATTAATGGCGATATTGATGCCTGCTCTACAGCGGGCGAGGAAACAGGCCAAGAATGTCCAGTGCAGAAGTAATATGCGTCAGATAGGCCTGGCAGCCAATTTCTATGCCGAGGATTATGAATTGTTCGTTCCCCGGGGCAAGGCAGGCGGCACAGGCGGGTCCTGGTACCAGCTTTTTATGCCCCTTTTAGCCCAGAAGCCTATCGGCAACGATTACCGTACAGTAGATATATATCGCTGTCCCAGCTACCCCGATAAAGAGCAAACCGTTTGCTACGTTGTCAACGGCTGGGATTTCGAGAATAAAAATGACATGCAGGGCCACGAGATATTAATACCGACCAAGTTAACTACCTGCACCAATCGAGCACGTACTATTTATCTCGCCGATAATGAGGATGGTTCGTGGCGACACATAATCAGAAAAGCCGATGACCCGGGACATAATCGATGCGATGTGTGGACCCCGGGACATCTGCCTACCTCTGATAGTCAAGATGTAACCAGAGGCAGGCGGATTGCGAGAGCCCGGCACAGAAAAGGCAGCAATTGCCTTTTTCTTGACTGGCATGCCGAATGGTTGGCTCCTGAGGATGTAACGATAGACTTGTGGAGATTTAAAAAATAATGTATTTGTACGTAAGTGCGTTGGCTATTGAAGTGCCAGTAACGACTTGTTAGTACTGTCGGCCTAATCTGTATCCCCGAACCAGCTATACTTGAGTGTAGTGATGCCGAGTTCGTTCGTTATCTGCTCGGTGAGCGTGCGGATATAAAATCTACACTTCGGATTTTGCGGTCAGCTTGTATGCAGCGAGTAACCCGCGCATCACATCCGTTGCAGTGACTATTCCACGAAGCTTTTTTTGGTCGTCAACCACAGGAAGGCAGCTTATCTTCATCTCATGCAGCATTTTTACAGCATCGTAGAAGCTGCAGGTGGGCAAGACATGAACTATCTCCTGGCTCATGATGTTCTTTACGGGCAGCCCAAGGCTTGCATCCTCTGGGGCCACGTCAAATAGGTCAGAGCGAAATACCTCTGCGCGGTTTTCTGCTGAGCGGGGTCCCTGTATCTGTCCTTGCCTGCTACGCATGGGAAGATAACGCAGAATGTCCCGGTCAGAAATGATGCCCGTTAGCCTGCCTTCCTTGTCCACTATCGGCACGTGTCTGAATTTGCCCTCTTGCATAACATCCATTGCTTTGGCCAGATTGTCCTGCTCTTCCAACCAAACAACTTGCTCAGTCATAACATCTTCAACTGTTCGGAGAACCAATGAGAGCACATCCACCACCTCGTCCGAACCTCCGGAAAGCAGGTCAAGGAGCTGCTTATTCTTTGGGTTCCCGCCTTGCGGGGTCCCTCCCACCTTTCCTGATTTGGGTTCCCGCCCATCTTGGCTCGGCCAAGCCGAGACAGGCAAGGCGGGGTCCCTCACGTGTAGCTGGCGTATCGCATCAAGCCTTACAAAAAGCTTCACAATATCCGCACTCGTGACAATGCCCACCATGTCCCCATCAGCAAGAACAGGCACCATATCAATGTGGTCTTCCACCATGAAGGTAATCATGTCCGGTATCAGTGTCTGAGGCGACACGGACTTGGGATTTCTCGTAACGACTTGTCCCAGTGTTTGCCGCATCGCCTTTAAGTCTGTTTTTTCCTCGCCGATTTTTCCCACATAGGGTGAGATCTGTCGGAACAAATCTCTTTGTGAAACAATACCCACAAAGTATGGTTTTCCGTCTTTCTCAGTTGGAATGTCCACTACGGGAACGTGCCGGACTTTGTAATCCTTCATAAACTTAAGACACCCCTCTACTGTATCGTCCAGTGTTAGCGTCTTGATATCATGATTCATGATGTCCTCGACAAGACGTACCGACCGAAAAAAGACATCTTTCCCATTGCACATATCATCTATCAAGTCGATCAGCCTAAATTTTTCGTTTGCCATTCCATTTCCTTAGCGTACTTGACTTAACGGAATCTTTTGCTGGCCAAGACAACTATGTGGTTTCCGCCCGTCTTGGCTCGGCCAAGCCGAGACAGGCAAGGCGGGGTCCCTGTCCTGTACCAGAAACCAGGCGTGGTGTGGCCAAGCTGCAACTCGTATTATCGGCAAAATTTATCGACAGATTTAACAAACTCTCGGGCTTTTGTATTGTCCAGGTCTGCATCGCCAGATTATAGCTGGGGCAAAGAAAAGTAAAAGCCAAAAAGAGCTTAGAGAGGCGCTGGTTTTGCAATTGGGTTTGTTTGGGTTTGTTTTCCCCGCGTCTGCGAAGTGGTACATTTTCATAATCCTTTGTTAAAATAGAACTTACGTTCATTTTGGCCTTTGAAGAAATTGGCCCATTCGACTGCGCTCAGGACAAGGTTTGATTGGGTTTGAATTGGGTTTGTTTTCACCAAGTGTCCAATTGGATTTATTTTCATAATCCGTTGTATTATATGGATTTACATTCATTTGACTTTTCGGAAATTGGGTTTGTTTTGCATAATTTATAGTGAAACTCACTCTCTATTTCTCCGCTATTTCGGCCTGATGTGACAAAAAAGCCGGGTTTGATGGCGTTTTGTGAGATGATGGTCATTAGGAACCCCCTGATGTCTGTTTTCTGTTGTCTATGAACAACGAACTATGAACCATCCATAGTTAGATGCATTATACCAAATTTCGAGTTTGATTTCAAGTAGATTTGAAAAAAATCTCCGAGACTCGGCACTGGATACTGGATTCTCGATACTCGATACTGGATGCTCCGGTCGGTGAAAGGATGGGAAACGAACCATAGTCAAATGACTACGGGCTTT
>CAYQKF010000078.1:0-24096 GCA_964417935.1 uncultured Pirellulales bacterium | reverse complement strand
CTTATTGGCTCCGCTAAGGGTTAAAGAACAAAAATGAAATTAGACAGTACAACTACGTACTATTGAAACTAATATTTGAACCTTTTATTCGAAGACAGCTACCTATTTTTTTGAGATTGTCACGTCGCTTCATTCCTCGCAATGGCATTCATCAATCAAGCTATCACAGTCCTCCAGTAAAAAATCCATCTACAAACGGCAGATGCACACCGTCTTGGGTGGCACAAGGATAAAAATAGTACAAAAAGTGAATTTTCTTTATACTAAAACAGCCGGTTTAGTTGTTATATAAATGACAATCGATTGTCCAAAGTTAAGTTTAGGAAAATAACTTTTCGATGCTGGAAGATAAGCTGCTTATATGGAAGTTCAATCGCGGTAACCGTAATGCCCTGCGGGGCATTTATGAAAAGTACAAAGATGATTTGGTAACATTATCCGCCGCTCTCTTAAATGATGTAAGTTCCGCCGAGGACGTTGTGCACGATGTTTTTGTGTCTTTTATCGAATCCTCCCGGAAGTTTCGAATCACAGGGACCCTGAAAGGCTATTTAGCGACTTGTGTCGCCAATAACGCACGGAACAGAAACAAAGCAAGGCGAACACACCGGGGCGTTGCGTTGGATGAAGCAAACCGGGTCGAAGCGAATTCGAGCAACCCGGAATTTAGCACGATATTCGGCGAAGAATTGCGCCAGCTAAGCTGGGCTCTTGGGCAGCTTCCGTACGAACAGCGAGAGGTCTTGATATTGCATACATACAGCGGTATGAGATTCAAGACAATCGCACAGCAGCAGAGTGTTTCAATCAATACAGTGCAGGGCCGGTACCGGTATGCGTTGGATAAACTGCGGTCAATGTTAAATGGCGAGGTAAGAAAATGAGACCTGTAGATAACATAAACTACTTGATTAAGAAAATACAATTTAAAGCCAGCCCCGATTTGGACAAAAGAGTTCACGATGATATTTCCGCGGCATTAGCCGAATCAGAAAAGATTAAGTCGGTTCAAACAGAGTCGAATATATGGAGAACCATTATGAAAAGTAGAATACCAAAACTGGCCGCCGCAGCGGCGATTGCAATAATCGTCCTCGGCGGAATAACCCTTTGGCCCGACAGCGGCCCGGATAACGGTAAATGGTGGCTGGGACCACCGGCCGCCTGGAGTCAGGAGATTATAGCAGCACTCGATACAATCAAAGGTGTAACTTGCCGTGAACAAACGGTGCTTGTTATGTCCGATGGCTCAGAACATACGTCCAGCACTTGGGACATACTTTACGTTTCAAGCGACAGTTACCGCAGAGATATTTATGATGGTGATTTCCTGCGGGAGATACAGTGGTACGTGCCTGACGGAGACGGAACACTGCAACACAGCATACGTTATGACCTGAAGTCCTATTTCACTCACACAGGCGAGGGGAGCTTCGGTAATTACGAGCCCGTCGAAAGGATGCGTTTCTATGTCAGGCTTTTGGATGAAGCAGATAAGCTGTTGGGCCAGACGGTTATTGAAGGCTGTAATTGCGTAGGGTTTGAAATCAGTGCCGGCAAGTACGGCGATAACCCCGAGAATTGGGTTGATTGCATCTGGTTCGATACGGAGACTAAGCTACCAGTGCGGATGGAAAAACATGGCAGGCCGGTCACCGACCAACCGGATAAAACGTTCACTACCATACAGGACCAATTCAATTACAATCCGGATTTGCCTGCCGACACATTTACTCCTGAGACCCCTGAAGGATTCATTCATGCGCATCCCGACGAGATTAAGGCTGCCAGGGAAAAAGAGCAGAAAGAATAGACAATTCGAATATTCCCAAGGCCGAGCTTGTTCCTTCGACAATGCTCAGGATGAATTGGCTCGGCCTTTTTATCATTTTATTGTAAACATTCAGGCTGAAAAATTGGAAGCTGCCCAAACCAACCTGATACATATTTCGATTAGTGTTAGCAAAGTGTTACAGCAGCTTGTTGAGCTCATTAAGCAGCAGCATATCGATGACGGCTCTAAGGAGTAAGACTTAACTTTTTATAAAACTCTTTTGAAAGGATAAAGTCATATCCAAGTACGACAAAAAACTCTTTCTCATACTGATTGCGATTCTTGTGTGTTTTATCTTAAATCTGACTATCAAACCGTCAAAACGACCATCCGATTTTGTCCAACGCTACAAGAACAAGAAGCTCGTTGCTGATGCGATTATCGCTTTTAACGAAGACCCTTATGCTCCAAACCTGCCAGTTCAGTATGATCCGAATTTCGTACAATATCGCCTCTATTCACAGAAACCGGTATCTCCAACTACTTCTTTTTACTTGCCAAACGGGTCGTGTGACATGCTGTCAGGTACACTCATAAACACTATCATTATGGCAGAGGGTTCTATGGTGGCTGTTTTTCAGTATGAACCAGTGACCGAGTCTTCTCAGGGTACTAACCGATATACTGAGTTTTCTTTGTATCGCATTGCCAATGATAAGATCGTTGAGGGCTGGTCCGCCACTGCTATGATTTCAGCTGATGTTTCGCAATAACCTTTTTGGAAGTAACTTATGAGCTCCGAATCCTCGCCCACCCTTGAAACCGCCGAATGTAATAAACTCCTTGACACTTTGCTCAACAATGCCGGTACACCTAAGCCAGCCTCGGTGTTGGCGGCTTGCGGATCCAGAAACTCGCGAACGTTGTCTTAGATAGTGTATCGGCCTAAGAGATTTCCACAAGGACATACTTTCGGCTTAAGTTCAATACACCGCGTTACTTTCTCCGGCGGAAACAGCTCTCGCAAATGCGGCCGGTGGCCTTTTTTCGCGCCACGTTTTTTACGCCGATGCTTCGGCTGTACAATGGAAACTCCTGGCGGATCGGACGAAGGCCGCTTGGACGAGCTCATCGAATTCAGCCTCAAAATCCGTTCAAGTTCTTCGATGCGTTTTTTCAACTCTGCATTTTCCTTTTCCAACTGCTTTATATATGCGTCTTTGTCCATAGAATTTTTATCGGACAAAAACAAGCTTTTACTTCAATCATTCAAATGGAGTGAACGCTTACATTTTATTTAGCCCCCAGTTTTACTGGGGGTTGTTCACGGGGGGTTCTTTCACCCAAATTTATTGAGGTCTCGTTTAGCCGTCGCCGGAACGGCGACGAGATTACAACGTGCGGCAATCCCAAAAATACTTAGCAGGACTCGTACATTTATAAATTCCAGGCCTTGGCGAAGGCGTTAAAGCTGCGGTCGTATGTCCTCTCGATGTCATCTGGGAAACAGCAGCCGGGCAGCTCCTTCAGGGACAAATGATACCTTATACATTCACAGCATAATCCCTTTTTGTTACAGGGATATGTACAATTGCAATTTTTTAGATTTTCTTCCTTCTGGCATTCCATAATTGGCAGTGCCCTTTCTTGAAAAGTCTTGTTGTCTGTTCATTTGTTAAGAACAGTGTAATTAATTTTTAAGAGAAGTGCAATTCGATAATATCTTTATCGTTCAGGACGTGGTTTCGTTGGGCGTTTTGGCCGTCATAGACGCCGGTGCCCCAGATTCTTGCGAACCTGAGTTTCTCGGCTAACTGGCGGTGAATGCCGGTGGCCATATCCATAACCGTCGAGCCAACCGGAAATGTGAACGGGTCTGTCATATCGGCGGGCTTGCCCGGCGGTTTGGCGTAGATGCGTATGATACCTAATAAACTAAAAAACTTCGCAGGTAGCTCCTCAAGCACGATACCGGTTTGAGCGGAGACTTCGACAAATTCAAAAGGATATTTGCAAGATTTCTTCAATGTTTCAAGGGCGCCCGGCTTGGCGATATCGGATTTAGTACAAATGCAAAACGCTTCTTTAGCAAGAACGTTGCCCTGAGCGTCATGGGCCGTAGTGTCACCCTCGATGAGCAGGCTTTTCGATTCGAGGAAATCAAGGCAGATGTCCAACTGCTCCTGCACGTCGGAGGAAAGGTCGATGACGATAGCAATCAGGTCGCAGTTGCGGTATGTTCCGACCTGGCCCGGCGCGAGGTAGTCGGCGGTAATCGGCGGCATATCGACAAGTTGAATCTGCACATCCTCGAATGTCACCATTCCCGGAACTGGACCGGTTGTGGCAAACGGGAAATTAGCTACGTTGACTTTCGCATTGGTCAGACCTGCAACGATGGAGCTTTTGCCGCAGTTCGGCGTTCCCAAAAGAACAATCTGGCCCGCCCCGCTGCACGGCACGTGGAAAATATCAACGTGTTTGCCACCCTTCTTTTGCGTGGCCACATCTTTGAGCTTGCTCAGTTTCCTGCGCAAATCGGCCTTGAGATGGTCCGTACCCTTGTGTTTGGGCATCACGGCCAGCATCCGTTCGAGCGCCAGAATTTTCTCCTCGTTGGTTACGGCACTTCGATACCACTGCTCAGCCTTATAATATTCCGGTGTAAGATTAGCTGGCATCTTCCTGAGAATCTCGAAATTCGAATATCGAAATCCAAAGCAAATCTAAATGAACGAAATTCAAAGCTCGAAACGTTTCGGTCATTTGGACATTTGAATTTTGATACGCCTGTTGGAAGCGTATGTTTCCATATTGTTTCGTGTTTCGAATTTCGGATTTAGGATTTCGCGTTTCACATTTTGACAATCACCATTTACTTAACTACTTTTTCAGCAACCAGATCTCCTACTTCACTCGTAGAGTAACCCATTCGCCCCGCCTGTAGGCTTTTGAGCTTGTTGGCGGTTACAAACTTGACCGCATCTTCGAGCTTTTCGGCACCCTTTTCTTCACCTAATGTCTCAAGCATCATTTGCACAGCGCAAATAGCAGCTAAGGGATTGATAACTCCTTTGCCCGTGTACTTCGGTGCGCTTCCGCCAATTGGCTCGAACATACTGACCCCTTCGGGATTGATATTTCCGCCCGCTGCGATGCCCATACCGCCCTGGACCATTGCCCCAAGGTCGGTGATGATGTCGCCGAACATATTGCCGGTTACAATAACATCGAACCATTCGGGGTTCTTGACCATCCACATACAGGTGGCGTCAACGTGATAATATTCTCTTTCTATATCCGGATATTCGGCCTTGCCCATCTCGTGGAAGGCCCGTTCCCACAGGTCGTATATATAGGTCAGCACGTTGGTCTTGCCGCATAGGGCGAGGGTGTTCTTATCGCCTTTGCCGCGGGTCTTCTTGCCGTATTTGCGTGCGTATTCGAATGCGTATTTCAAACAGCGGTCAACCTGAAAACGATTATAAACAGCCGACTGCACCGCCACTTCATTCGGCGTTCCTTTCATTGTAAAACCACCCGTGCCCGTGTAGAGGTCGCCGGTATTTTCGCGAACGACAGTGAAGTCGATATCGTCGGGGCCTTTATTTTTTAACGGCGTCTCAACGCCGGGATAGAGCTTAACAGGACGTAAATTTATATATTGGTCCAGCGCAAAACGGGCCTTGAGCAAAATACCTTTTTCCAGGATTCCCGGCGCCACGTCCGGGTGCCCGATTGCACCTAAGAAAATTGTATCGAATTTGCGAAGCTCTTCGATTGCGCTGTCGGGCAGAGTCTCGCCCGTCCTCTTATATCTCTCACCGCCGAAGTCGAACTCAGCCAAATCAACTTTGAAACCAAACTTGTCCGCAGTAGCTGTTAATACCTTTACCGCTTCGTCCGTAACTTCCGGCCCCGTCCCGTCACCGGGTATTACAGCAATCTTGTACAATTTTACCTTCCTTTCTTTAGGTTTTACTAATTGTCATTCCCGCGAAAGGCCTGCCCTGAGCGAAGCCAAATGGGCGGGAATCCAGATATTTAGCCGTAGGGTGGCGTCTTACTTGGCTCGGCGAAGCTTCTTCGGAGCCGGCCTCACCAATTCTAAATTCTAAATTCTACATTCTTAATTCTATTCGTCATTTCCATTTCTTTTTGTCATTCCGTGTACAGCCGAGGAATCTATTCAAATGGCCCCGCGAAGCGGCTCCTTGTCGTAAAAAAATTATCGTTTATCCGTTTATTATTTTCGCCTCGAATCCTGCCATATCTTGAAATCTTCCCGCGGCCCCGACGCCGGCATCTTCGCCTTCATCTGCTTTCGCCACCTGCCCAGCATCAATTGAAGCTCCGCCGCCTTTTGAGGCATTTCCTTCGCCAGGTCGTGCTTTTCGCCCATATCGTTTCGCAGATTATACAGCTCAACGCTGTTATCTTCATACCATTCTATAAGTTTATAATCCCCGGCCCGCACCGCACCGCTCGGCCGATTCCCGCTGCCGTGATAATGCGGGTAATGCCAGTATATCGCCTTGCGATTCAGCTTGCCCCTGCCCTTAAGCAAATGAACTAAACTCTCGCCGTCAACGTGCTGTTTGGGCATAAGCGGCAGTCCCGCCATCTCTAACATTGTAGGATAGAAGTCCGTGCTCGTCACCGGCTTATTGCACACGCTGCCCCGCTTGACCACGCCGGGCCACTTGATAATCATCGGCTCGCGAATCCCCCCTTCGTAAAGCCAACCCTTGCCCGCACGCAAAGGAAGATTGCTCGTCGGCGCCTCTCTCGGCACAGTGGAGAGGCCCCCGTTGTCGGACATGAATATCACAACCGTATTATCCGCCACGCCTAATTCCTCTAACTTTTTCATTACACGCCCGACGCTTTCATCCACACTTTGAACCATCCCCGCAAAGGCCGGATTGTCCTGCACCTGCCTGGTCTTGTAACGACCATACACCGGAGTAAAACGAGGCCCATCGTCCGGCGGCAGTTTCTCGGCCTTGGCCTTATATTTGTCTGTCAGCGCCTCCTTCGATTCTATCGGCGTATGCACCGCATAGTGGGAAAGGTACAGCAGAAAAGGCCTGTGCTTATTGGCTTCCAGAAACTTCAGCGACTCATCCGTCAGCCGGTCCGTCAGATACTCGCCTTCCTCACCCCCCGGCGGCATCTCCTCCAACGCCCGGTTCCTCTTCTTATAGGGATAGAAGTATGTCGGCGGCGCACCCGAACTGTCACCACCGATATTGATATCGAAACCCTGATGTTCCGGATAATAAGGTTTATTGCCCAGATGCCACTTGCCCACGAAACCCGTCGCATACCCCCGGCCCTTCAGTATTTCAGCTACCGTCACCTCCTCCAGCGGCATATAGTGCCGGTACTCGGTCGGCTGATTGCTTCCCCCTATCCACTGTGTTATCCCTAATCTTGCAGGATACTTGCCGGCTAAGATACTGGCCCGCGTCGGCGAGCAGACCGGACAGGCCGCGTAGGCATCGGTAAAACGCATACCTTCACTCGCCAGTTTATCGATGTTCGGCGTCTCATAGAAACTGCTGCCGTAGCAGCCCAAATCAGTCCAGCCCAAATCATCGATGAGAAAGAAAACAAAATTCAATTTTTTATTCTGCTTATTTGTTGCTTGCAAAGTGCCGCTCGCGCACCCCGGAACAGCCAGCGCCACTGCACCTAAGCCAATAGTCTTGAAAAAATCACGTCTATTCATAAAATCATTCTCCAAACCACAGATTTCACAGGTATACATTCACTTGTCATTCCCGTTTTCATTTGTCATTCCCGCGGAAGCGGGAATCCAAATATTTAGCCCCGCGTTTTACGCGGGGTTCCTTCTAATCGCCAATACTATACTCTCCAGGCACCTGGTTATCAAGAGAATCTATGGGTGGCAGGTGGCAGCCACTGAATGAGCGAAGCAATGAAGTGGATGGAAACTTCTGTCATCCAAATTTAGCTCACTTTAGGCACTTTAATTTACTTTAGCTCACTCCGCAACCTGTAGGCCTTGATACCCGTGCTTCGTAGCGAAGCTAACTTCACAGAGTAGCATTTCGCACCTGTTTGACTTGTAAACGGCCGTCCTAAGGATATACGTTCCAAGCTTCGAGAATACGCCAACCCTTATTTGTCTTGCCCAGCGCTCCGGAAATAGACCAACCCACCCGGCAGGCGTTGCTGATGTTCCGGGAGACAGGAACTATGATCTCGTCATTTCCTAAAAAAGCGGATAGGCGCAGCTTGCCTGGCTCTACAGCTTCGATGGTAAAATGGTCTTCGATCACTTCGTCACAATCAACAGCGGTGCAGTCAGCATAATCGGCAAGCATACAGGATAATTCTTCCATGGCGGGCAATTCCTTGGCGGCAGTAGCGCCACAACTCACCATCTCAGCGGCACTTTCCGACTGGATGTATCCCTTTTCCTTGAGCCATTTGCCCAGCTTCTTGATCACCGTACCCGACGCCTGCATCAGCTCCTTGCCGCACATAACCTTGCGAATCATAAAGTAATTCAGGAACTCATGCACACTGCCGGCGATTTTCCCCGGGCCGAATACCTGGCAAAACTCCCGATGCTCATCGCCCTCGGCATTATAAAGCCGGTCGAATAACCCATCCTCCTGCTTATCGAGGCTCTGATGACCATACCCATCCAGGCACGACTGAAACAAATCGATGATGTCTTCGTACTTACGCATGGTTGAAGGCTTCAGGCGTTTTTGTTGTTCTTTAAGGAACTCATCAAGCACTGCTTCAATAGTCTTTTCTGCCGGTTGTGGTAGCTTTCTGATATTTTTGCTCATTTCAGTACCTTTCTTCTGGCTTGATTGCCCGGCTGGTTTTTACTTTTTACTTTTACCTTTTCTCTAATTGCCAATAATATACTCTCCCGGCACCTGATTATCAAGAGAATCTATGTGTGGCAGCCAATGAATGAACAAACCGAATGAAGTGGATGGAAAAAATGTTTCAAGAAACAGAGCATTATAGCAAAACTTGTGGCTTTCTATTGGTGTCATAGGCTATGGTCGACAGCATCTGCAAAGGCGGATAACTATAAGTTATCCCATAACTCCGTAAAAATCATTTTGTCAAAGCCGAAAACGCAACTTTGCACAGGTTTTGGGATAGGTTTAATACCTAATATACTTAGGTATTTTGCCAGCACCAACTCATCAAAAAGCCAGCACTTCCAATTTCCATGTTCTAAATAATACCTAAGATACTTAGGTAATGGAAATTAGCTTATTCATATTTTTTGAAAAAGCGAGCCATTCGGTTCGGTTTGCCATAAGTAGTTCTTTTCCTTTTGCGGTTAGAGAATAATATTTTCTCTTTCTTGAAGGCCCGGCAGGTTTCCATCTGCTTTTAATCAGACCTGCTTTTCCCATCTTGCGCAGGGCTGTATAAACGGCTGATTGACGCCATTGGAAAAAGCCTTTTGTTTTTTGATGAACTGTCTGGATAAGCCCGTAGCCGTACATCTGCTGCTTTTCGAGCATTGAGAGAATCACAAATTTGATGCTCCCTTTTATGATCTGCTGGTAAAACATCTACGGTTTCCTTTCATTATAGTATAAGGATTAATATGTAAATAATACCTAACGCTGTGTGTAGGTTTTTCAAAATGCCGTTTTTGACCCCAAAATAAGGTTGCTTTTCTGCCTTTAGCCTAAAAGATGCGGTACATTCTTGTTTTATGGGTTAAAAATCATGGTTGCGCCTAAAAACTTTTACACGACGTTAATACCTAATATACTTAGGTATTGTGCCGGCACCAACCCATCAAAAAGCAAGCGCTTTTAATTTCTCTGCTCTATATAATACCTAATATACTTAGGTATTATTTGAAAATCAACCAAAAAAGAGCAGAAACACAAACAAAAAGGGAGCGGAAACACAAATATAGCAGACGATTATCAAAAAAATCTACACAACATGACTTACGTACGGCAGTAGCGGAAAAAATCATCCAACTTTAGCTCACTTTAGCCACTTTAATTTACTTTAGAACACTCCAAAGCACGTAGGCCGCGATATTTCGCACCACTTTAATCTTGAAGCAGAAATACTCAATAGCTTGCTTGGTTGTGAGATTCCGTTCTTGTTCTCTGGTAAGCATTTGAATCAGATTTTGAATTTACTAAAGGTCATTAATCAATTTGAATGGCATTGGGACAGTAGACGTTGAAAAGGACATAATACCCTCGGCTGTTAAAGACTGCTTTATGATGTTCAGCTTATCGCCGTGTACTATTTGTCCAAGCGTTCTGGAAGATTTTAGAGACTCATCCTCTTCTAAAACGGCTTTCCGAATTTCGCAATGTTTTCGCTTTAGCAAACGCATAAATTCCGCTTCTTCCTCAATAGCTATTTCCTTGTTTATCTCCTCAAAATATATTGTTAAGTACAATCTTAATATTTCGCTCAGCTTCACTGTAATCTTTGCGTTCTTGTCCCAAATATATAGGCATGTCACAGCAAAACCAAACCAGAATGCCTCCTCATTAGAATACCCTTGTTCCTCCAAGCCTGCAACACTTCCTTTGTGTAGCTCATATAACACTTGGATTGGTTCCGGCATTTTTCCCATGGCACTTACAGTTCTCAAACCTCTTTAGCAATGTGCTCCAACAGTCCACTGTCGAGAAACTTAGATGTCTTACTATCATATAATTTTCCCTATTACCCTTTTGAGCGCCTTTCCCTCTTGAGCCATCGCCAGCCAGAAGCCAAATACTCTCGAGTCTTATCGAAGACAAGGGAAAAGCACGAACTTTTGACCTCTATGATTGGCCTACATATCCTTTCAACATCTTGTATAATGTTGTGCACCCGGGGCATCACTTGGTCCTTATCCCCACTATACCAAATTACCCCTTGGAATTCTTTCATCAGCTTCTGATCTTCGTCGCTGAGTTTTTTCTTCTTGAATTGTCTTTCCCAGAGCTCTGCCAACTCTTGAGCAGATACCCATATTTCGTTGACTATACTTCGCAGTTCATCAAACGGTTTTGCTTTGTCCTTGCCGAATCTTGCCATGAACCGGAAGCGCAGCCCATACAACTCATCAAAGATGTCACCGTGTTCCCTAATCCTCTTGAACACTACGTAAGCACGATCTCTGGCTTGTTTTTGCTCGGGCGTTTCGTTCTTTTTGGGCTCTCGACTTTGTCCCTGCGCCAAATCGTATATGGGGAACCTAATTGCCTCGATAGCACGCTCAGCCCGGTATAAAAGGCACAGAACATCCTCAGCTAATTCCATGTCTCTCTTACCTTTGAACTCACGTTTCCAAGCGCTTATACCCCAAATCGCAACCAAAGACGCCGCCGTCACAGCAACGTCACGAATTATCTGTAACATAGTCTCAATGGACATAATTTTCAGAACCTTAACACAACAAAGAGGCTTCGACTAAGCCACGCAAACTTCCATCTGCACTTAACACCTCAGCGTCATTTTTTCTTTATATGCTCCAGCAGGCCGCCGTCGTTGATTATCTCAAGCGCGAAGTCCGGCAGTGGATTAAAGCTGATATCAATACCGGCCGTTTTATTTTTAATCAAGCCGTTTTTGTAATCAATTTCCACTTCGTCGCCGTCGTTGATTTTCTCGAGCGCATCCGGCGATTCGATAATATAAAAGCCGTTGTTGATGGCATTGCGATAGAAGATTCGAGCGAATGATTTTGCAATAACCGTTTGGACCTTTACGCCGCGAATGGCCCAGACGGCGTGCTCCCTGCTCGAACCGCAGCCGAAATCCTCCCCGGCCACAATCACATCACCTTCTTTGACCTTGTTGACGAAGTTTTTATCCAAATCCTCAAGACAATGACTCGCTAATTCGATTTGGTCATCGGTATTCAAATACCTCGCCGGAATTATCTCATCCGTATTTATATGGTCCCTTTTATAAACATGTGCTACGCTCATCTTCATAACCTCTGATAAAAGTTTAATCTCTCAACTGTAATATTTACGTACCTAAAGGCATTAATGTGTCATTCCTGCGAAGGCAGGAATCCAGTCTTCCAAATCATATCGTTTTAAATTTTGTCTTTTGGTCACGCCTGTTAGTCGAAGACCCCTTACAACAGGGGGAGGCGTATATATCCATATTAATGGAATACAGGGTGGCACTCTCAAACCCTGGCCTGAGTTCGTCGAAGGCCTGTTTTGGGGTGGTCTTACCGGTAAAGCCTCCCTATTCTATAAATTTTTAGTTTCATTTGTTTTAACCACCTGAAGGCCAAGCCAGGTCGTGTTCTGTTAGGGTCTCGCCGGTTGTCACTGGCAGGCTCTCCCACAGCGGGCCGGAAGTTTTTGGTCTTAACCTATCGATATATCTTAGATTTTCTTTTGACACGCCGGTTACACCGGCAGGACTGTCCAAAAGCGCACGCAACGCGCCCAGCGCGGTATAGAGTATGCGTCGGCCACGATGCGGCTGGCCAAGGTGGTCAAAAAATTCTAAACATGCCGTCGCCGGCTTTTCTATTGTATCCAGAGTAATAAGTCCGAAGCCCCGGAAATATCCTCTGTCTCGATCTGTCTTGGAGTTCCAAAGCTGACCTGCCATCCACTCATGCAGATCGTAGCCGTTCCACGACTCCTTAGGCCGAACTGCGATTTTGCAGGCGTGTTGGTCACCACCCAATAGAATTATGCCGGATATTTGCTTCGACGCAATGTGGGTTAGGAGAGCGTCGTACTCAAACTTGAAGGTGTGGTTCCAGCCTTCCGGCCCCCCACAGTTCCAACTGCTGCCGGAAACGGGGAACTTGAAAACCGCCGATGAGTCCGCCAGCGAGTTCCTCAGCCAGGTGAGCTGTTCGGCGCCGAGCATTGTTTTTGTAGGACCATCGGGGTCCCGGTTGGCAGAGCGATGGTAGCGGACGTCCATTAGAAGGAACTCCGCACAGCCGACTGTAAAACGTGTCCAGATGCCAGGCGATCGAACAGCCTGTGATTTCGGATTGGGCCAAATCTCGCTAAAGGTCTTCAGGGAACGTTGCTTGCCTGGCTGGGTGCGGTCCGAATTGTCGAGACCATAATCGTGGTCGTCCCAGACCGCATAAATCGGCGTGGTAGCGCCAAAGGCACGGAAACAAGGATCTGCACGGAATTGAAGGTACATCCTGCGCTGCTTAGAAGGCTCGGTGCTGTCTGAATAGATATTGTCCCCCATCAGAATAAACAGATCAGGCTTCTTGGATTTGATAGCTCTCCAAATCACCTGCTCGCCGGGACCTCTAAGAGAGTGTCCGAAACCGATTCGAACGACGCACGGCTTCTGTGGGGGGGCAAACGTTGTGAATTCCTGCCGAACGAGACAGCGCTGTTCCTTATTGTCCAGAAACACCCGGTAGCTATAAGTGGTTCTCGGCGACAGGCCCCTTACCGCAGCGCTGCCACAGAAGTTATCTTCTTCTGTAAGGCGAACCGTTTCCGAAACAATTGTTCTGCCTCTGGACTTGGGTGTCAGACGAACCTGCATCTCACATAGGCCCTCGGCACGAATCCATATCAGAGCCGTGGTATCGGTTGTGTGCCCTACCATGGGACCGTGGGTGAGTACGCCCGCTTTCACCGAAGACGGCAGGGCTAAGCAGAGTATCACCAATGCCAAGAATGTAATTAGTGTTTTGCTTTTGACTTTCAGTGCATCCATAACGTTCGATAGTCCGTTCTTACAAATATTTTCTCGCATCAGCAAGTTTGCCTTCGACAGCAGAGGCGGCCGCCGTTGCCGGACTGGCTAAATAAACTTCACTCTTCGGGTGTCCCATTCTCCCGACGAAGTTCCTGTTGGTTGTGCTAACGCATTTTTCTCCTGCAGCAAGAACACCCATAAAACCACCCAGGCACGCCCCGCATGTCGGTGAGGCGATTACACAGCCGGACTCGTAAAATATATCGAACAGCCCTTCGTCTTTTGCCTGCTTCCAGATAACCGGCGTTGCCGGCACAATCAAAGTGCGAATGGCAACCTCTTTTCCTTTTATAATTTCCGCTGCGATTCGCAGGTCTTCGATTCGCCCGTTCGTGCAGCTCCCGATATATGCCTGGTCCATTTCTTTGCCGGCACATTCGCCGATGGGCACACCGCCGCTCGGCAAATGCGGCAGGGCTACCATCGGCTCAATAGCAGAGCAGTCAAACTCTTCGACCGCATCGTATTGGGCGTCACTATCGGATTCATAGACAGTGTATTCTGTCTTGTCTTTGAGGTGCACATCAAGATATTGTTTTGTTACATCATCAAAACCGATTATGCCGCTTTTTGCACCGGCCTCGATAGCCATATTCGTTATGGTCATTCTCGCTTCCATCGACATATCGGCAAGAGCCGGCCCGACAAATTCCATCGCCTTATAAAGTGCCCCGTCCGTGCCGATTCTTGCAATAATCGTGAGGATAACGTCTTTGCTATAAACACCGGGCCCAAGCGAGCCGTTGAGGACGAACTTTATCGAAGCCGGCACCCTGAACCAGAGCTGTCCGGTCGCTATTGCCGCCGCTGCATCTGTTGAACCGATACCGGTGCTGAAAGCCCCAAACGCCCCGTAGGTACACGTATGCGAATCCGGCCCGACAATAACTTCGCCCGGCCGAATATGTCCCTGTTCCGGCAGCAGTGCGTGACAGACGCCGGCCCTGCCGATTTTGTAATAGTATTTTATTTTATGTCGTTTTGCCCAGTCGTCGAGTCGTTTATGAAGCTCTGCGCTTTTGATGTCCTTGGCCGGCTGAAAATGGTCCGGCGTTACAACAATCTTTTCCCGGTCGAACACCTTATCGATACCCTTTTCTTCGAGCATTGAAATAGCCGGCGGCGTCGTAACATCAATACACAGAACGATGTCAATCTTCGCATCTACGAGCTGCCCCGGCTCAACTTTATCTTTTCCCGCCGCCCTTGCTAATATCTTTTCCGTAATTGTCATTACCATAGCTTTTTACTCTTTCATCATTCGATATTCCTTGTTCGATATTCACAACTGTCATTCCCGCGAAACCTGTCCTGAGCAAAGCCTGCCCTGAGTTAGCCGTAGCCCTGAGCGTAGTCGAAGGGGTAATCGAATGGGTTGAAGGAGCGGGAATCTATCATCCTGTCATTCCGAGCGAAGCCGAGGAATCTATTAAAACAATCTGTCTTACGTCTTTTGCCTTCCATCTTTTTATATTTTACTTTTTTCTTCTGTCTTTACCTTCGCGTCCAAACACCTTCCAAACCGTCATGTCCACTTCCTCCTCAAGAGTGCCAATATCCTCCTCCTTCTCCTCTGACCTCAATTTATGCAGGCTTTTCGAGAATTTGCTCAGCTTTCTGTGCAGCGGATTGCCCGAATTGAACTTTGGTATCCCCACGTGCTCCATAATTGAAGGTGTTCCAAAACCGCGCCCAGCCGATGAGTACGACTTTATGAACTTCCGCACAGACGTTGAATTCAAAATTGCACAAAGATAGTGCGCTTCATTCTCCACTTTCGTCGCAAACAGCGAAGTCGTATCTGTCGATATTATGGTCTTCCACCCGAAATCAGTCTTTGCCTGACATATCACCGCCGCAATCACATCGTTTGCCATACGCTTCCATACCACCTTGTAATGAGCAAATGTATAATTTGCGATATTATACTGACTGTAAAACGAATGGCCGCTCTCAGCGTGATACTTTTTATATGCAGCTCGGTCTAATAACTCTTTCTTAAAAAGTGAGAGATAGTTGAATGTACGTCGCCACCTTTCCCTCATAACGCTCTCCGGATAACCAGCTTTCGTCGTGTGATCTTGTGTTATGAGAACGAAAACTTCTACCTTTGCCCCCCAACGCTTAATATCCGAACCCCTTACAGCAGGATAAACCGGCTCAGACTCAATTCTCTCCTCAACCTTTCTTATTTTCCTTTTCCCTTTCTCTACAAGATTGCGAACTATCAAATCCCCATTCGACAACACTTCCTTTACTTCGACCCAGAACACCCCGTACGGCTCCACGCGAGCGCCAAGCCGAGCCTGATACGCATTTTCACCTTCTATGCGTCCCAGCTCAATATCAGTTTCTTTCAACGTCTGCCACGAGCCGTTGCTCTTGCCCATCGGCCTGGCTTTCAACTGCTCCTTCTCCAAAAGCCGCCTCGCTTGCTTCAATGTCAAATCCGTCGCTACTCTCCCAATACCTTTCTTTCTTCTCCACACTGTATAGGGCACCGGATATTCAGTCTCTCCACGCCTTTTTAGAAAAATCGCAGCGGTCTTGTTTGCTGCTCCTTCAAACGGCTGCACAGTAACTAAATCGTGCGCCTTGATTACTTTCAATGTGTCTCTGGCGCCAAGTCGAAACTTGCGAAAACCCTCTCCCGCCCCTTTTGATTTGAAAACCTCCTGCGTAATCAGAAAACCAAGGGTTCCATTCCTCGCAAGATAATGGTCTGCTGCTGCATAAGTAAACAGCATCGAAAAGTCCTTTTCTCCACCACCTAACCGGGCAGCATGACCTTTAAGGGAAAACAGCCCGTAGTCCTGCCACATCTCCAACGTGGCCTTACGGTACTCGTCAGACAGATAGCCCCAGCGAATCCACGGAGGATTGCCCACTACAAACTCGAACTGCCCTGCCGTCATCGGCGCAAACACATTCTTCAAAAATCGTGCCCAAATTCCGTTCTTCCCGTCACTTTCGAGCTCCAAAATGTGTTCGTAGAAGTTCACGACCACTTTCTCATGCGGTGGGAATACAAGCCCTTCTTTCTTGAAACGTTCCAACGCTTCAGTCTGATTGCTTCTGAGCTTTGCTAACTCCTCCACGACAGGCGTTGCTCGCTTCATCAATAAACCCTGGTTATCAACCCATATCTTCGGAACCAAAAAATGTCCTACCGATGTTGGAATCTCGATAACACCATCTCCGCTCAACAGCATCTGTCCCGTGCGCTTTGGCCACAAAACCGAGTCAGCCAAATACACGGGAATCTCAAAGGAATCCAATTCTTTCACAAGGTCCCCCATCGCGAAAAGATAGTTTGTCCTGGCCGCTATCACTGCAAGAGGATTCAAGTCAAATCCCCAAATGTTCTCCAGAACTCCCTTGGCTGTCTCGATGGCCGGCTCACTGTTCTTTGTACCGTATATCCTTGCTTTTTGTATCGCTAACACCAGAAACGTCCCCGACCCGCACGCCGGATCGAGTAGTCGCTTTCTTGTATCTCCTCTATATCCAGCCTCATTAAGAACCAGCTCAGCTAACCAGTCAGGCGTATAGTACTCACCGAGATGGTGCCTAACTACATCAGGGACAAGATACTGGTAAAGATTCTTCAAAAGGTCGCGCGTCACCTCCGGCTCAATAGTCGTCGTTGCCGGCTCAAATTCCGAAAGGCACCTTGCAACCTCTCGAATCGCATCTTGCAGCCGAGGAGAATCAAAGGCCTCCAGGTACCACCGGAAAAAATCCCCCTCGATGAAATTTGTTATCCCGCGCTTATAGTAAATTCCACCATTCTCAATATCCGTCAAACGAGCCAGTAGCTCCTCAGTGGGACTATGGACAAGCTCGTGGCTGAATGAAGTTGTGAAACTCCCTTCACTAACCGAAAGCAGTTCGGCCGCAATAAGCTTCATAAGCAGCGCAAAGTATGTATGCACACAGAACAGCATTACCTGGAAATCCGTGGCTTTGTCCAACTCGTAGGTCTCCGCAAGCGCCTGCGTTTTTTTTTCAGGTCTGCCCGAAAATTGCTCCCCATACACAATCCCGAACAGCCGCTGCCATTCTCCAAAGAATATCTTTATGCGCGGTGTGTTCCAGTTTGTCAGTGCATCCACGAACGCACCGACCGCTTCCTGAGCAAGTTCACTCCTTGGTCCAAATCGGTCGGCCAAATTCTCGGCTGTTAGCGGAACACGAGCCAGCGCTCTCAAATATGTAACAAATGTCAATGCACTCTCAGCGCCGAAAACGAAAGGCCCGTCCATTGCGAACTCAAGACCTCGTCTTCCTCTACCCGCACTGTTACCTTTCACTTTGCAACGGACGAAGAAAATCGATGCACCGTCGAATCCAATTCCAACCATTCTCGTATGCCCTTCGGCCTTGTCCTTGAGGGCTCCTTTGGCCTCGGCTGTAAGATAATTAACCAATTGGTCGTATGTGTGATCGACACGCCTCATTGACCTAAAGGAATTAGGTGCCTCATACTCGACTACAACCTGCCCGTGCACGGCATCGGGCCTGCCACGAAAGATACTTTTAGATTCTTGGCTTAATCGCTCGTATCGCTCATCAAGACTTATCCCCGCATTCTCAAGCAGTGGGCATAATGCCTTCTCGAACGCAATCTTCAAATCTTCCTCAGTCTTGGCCCTGCGCATCATCCGCTTTGCAGCCGTAACAAGCTTATCAGCGATGTGTCGCAAGGACATATCGGATTCACTTTTTTGTTTACTCTTCGTCATAAATTCTCTTCAGCGACTATGAAAAGTTTGACGTCATGGCATATACTTTATATTATTTAATCTTTCTCAACAACCTGCCCGAAATCTTCCGGCGCTCAGCATCAACCGTACTCTTTTTGCATTTTCATTTTTGGACATTTGAATTTGCCCGTTCTTCGTAGTATTACTACGAAGGATGAATTTCGAGTTCTCGCCGTGCTGCGCTCGTCACAGCAGGTCGGATTTCGTATTTCGAATTTCTAAAGTTATAGTTCCCCTTTTACTTCGGGTTGCTGACCTTTGTTCTGTGCCGAGACCATTCTGTTGATTGCATCGACGTACGCCTTGGCGCTGGCCTCGATGATATCTGTCGAGATGCCTCGGCCTATGAAGGTTCTGCCGTCCTCTGTTATTCTGACCGTGGCTTCGCCGAGTGCCTCTTTGCCGCTGGTAACGGCTCGGATTGAATAGTTTTCGAGCTTGGGCGACAAACCCGTAGCTTCTCTTATAGCCTCGTATGCCGCATCAACCGGGCCATCACCGCAGGCGGCAGCCTGTCTTGTTTCATCCTTAGTCTTTATCTTGACGCTTGCGGTCGGCAAAGTGCCGGTTCCACTGGCAACATGCATATACTCCAGCTCATAGATTTGCTCTACAACGTGAATCTCGTCGCTGATTATAGCCGCAAGGTCAGCCTCAAAGACTTCCTTCTTCTTATCGGCAATGGCTAGAAACCGCTCGTACGTCTTGTCCAGCTCCTCTTTGGATAATTTATATCCCATCTCTTCGAGCCGGTGCCGAAGGCCGTGACGTCCCGTCCGAGCCGTCAGAACAACACGACTCTGGTCAAGGCCGATAGTCTCAGGCCTCATAATCTCATAAGTCTCCCGCTTTTTCAGAAACCCATCCACGTGAATTCCCGAGCTGTGGGCAAAAGCATTGCGGCCAACAACCGCCTTATTGGCGGGAACGGGCATTCCTAACATATCAGCCACCATTCGACTCGTTCGATAGAACTCGCGGGTGTTGATGTTTGTTTGGACCTCTTCAAAGAAGTCACGGCGAGTATGGATTGCCATTACCACCTCTTCGATAGCCGCGTTGCCGGCCCGCTCACCCACCCCGTTTATGGTTCCTTCCACTTGTCTTGCTCCGTTCTTTACGCCGGCTAATGAATTTGCCACAGCCATTCCCAAATCGTCGTGGCAATGCACGCTGATTGTCGCCTTGGCGATGTTCGGCACATTTGCTCGTATGTCCCGGATAAGAGCACCATACTGTTCGGGCATTGAATAACCCGTGGTGTCGGGGATGTTGACGACAGTAGCGCCCGCGTCAATAACAGCCTCAAGAATCTCGTAAAGAAAGGACCGCTCGGCCCGCCCGGAATCTTCAGCGTAAAATTCGATATCGTCGGTATATTGAGCGGTGTGCCTGACCGCCTCGACGGCCATCTTAAGAATAGTAGCCTGCTTTTCGCCCATTGTCCTGCCGTATTTGTCATCTGCGAACTTTCCCGCGATGTGAATCTCGGACACGCCGATACCAGTATGGATGCGTGACTTTTTGGCCTTTTTCAGGGCCTTTTGACAAACCTCAATATCGTCTATTCTTGCCCGGGTCAGGCCACAAATGATGGGGCCTTCAATTCGTTCGGATATCAGACGCACGGCCTCGAAATCTTCGGGCGAGGAGGCGGGGAATCCCGCCTCTATGATATCGACGTTCAGCCGAACCAACTGCCGGGCGATTTCCAGCTTCTCTCTTGCCCCTAATCGGGTCCCGGCTGCCTGCTCGCCGTCCCGTAAAGTTGTATCGAAAATTTGAACTTTTTCTTTGGACATCTGCTTTTTCTCCAAAATTTTATGCTGATTGCGGCTAATTATGACCTAAGAAGGGTCAAATTGCCACGAATTATTTTTTTAACCGCAGATTCCGCAGATTAACACGGACTAAACACAAATAAAAAATCAGTAAAGTCTGTTTAATCCTTGGTTAAAAAGATTGGTAAAAATAGATTTTTGATGGGGAAAGTGTTTTATTGCGCCAGACGGCGCAATAGCAGCAGGTTAAGGCTGATAGTAGCCTGAATTGCAGAACAAATTATATAGTTTTCGTTCATAAAGCAAATTATACAACGAATAAAAGATTTTGCAAACCTTTTTTCATTATAAATTTCGTACATTTTTGCCCTCAGATTTAACATATTTCACGAATTATAGCAGAATTCTTTTGATTGACGAGAATAGCGAGGTTGGGTATTGTATTACTTTAGTTGTAAGTGAACGAAAATTAACGTAGGAAAGCCAACATTAACGATAATTAGAGTGTGTGGTCGAGTTTTAGGCATAAAAAAGTCGGGGATTAAAGGAGATTTGCACTTATCAGTAAGAGACCTATTACAACTCAAGAACTGCGTCCATATCTGCAACAATGCGGATATATTGATGACTTGATTCAAGAGAAATATTCTTACGCCGACACCTCCGGCCAAGAGCAGTACGTGCCAATTGTTGGTTTTGCATACCCTTCGTACGATGCCAGAAATGCATGCATCACAGCGATAGATGCCGAATTATTAGAAGCACCAGCCTTTGACACCAAAGCGATTCATTGTCGCGATATTGGTTCCCCTTTGCTATTTATTTGTTGCAGAAAAGAATTTCAATGGTGGAGTTTAACGACCAAAGGAGTTGAATTTAGAGAAAGAGTATCTGTTAATCAAATTGACATTTTTTTCAAACAACACCGTAAAGAATTTTCTCCTGAAAGTATTTATCGTGCCAAGAATTTGAGTCGTGTTCATTCTCAATATCAGCTTAAATTCGTAGACCAGGGTTTGATGCCTGCGCTTGAACATGAGATGGGAGACAGGCTGGCTGATTTGATAAAGAACATGCTTGGCGTACTTGATGATGAACTTGGAAGACCTCAGCAAGATATCAAGTTGAAGCGATGGATGTTTCAGCGTGCTTTTTGGCTATTAGGCGCGAAGATACTCCAGGATAAGAAAGTTAAGAATTTTATCAAGCTGGATCTTGAAGACATATCCGCGGTGTTGGAAAGAGTTAACCAGCACTATGGTACAAAAGATGGACTGATCTTCAGGACGAAACGTCAACAGCGTGCGTTAGAAGCAGCCTCCAAACTTGCTAAACGTTTTGCCAGTTTGGAGAATCTGACTATTGAATCTTTGGCTTATGTTTATGAAAACACTCTAATAGACAAAGAAACAAGGAAAGCGTGGGGGATTCATGCGACTCCTTCATATCTTGTTGACTATATTGTTTGGCAGCTTTTTGATTGGATCAAAGATATTCCACAGGAAAACAGGGTGGTGCTTGAGCCGGCCTGTGGCCACGCACCATTCCTTACTTCGGCATTACGTTTGCTAAGGGAAATATACGATGGTGACAGGGCCAAACTGCACAAATATCTAAAGAGCCATTTATTGGGCATAGAGCAAGGTTCGTTCGCCAGAGAGATTGCAAGATTGTCTTTGACTTTGGCTGATGCTCCAAATCAAAATGGCTGGAACTTAAAAGAAGATGATGTATATGAAAGGGATATTCTTTCAAGGTTGGCAGGTAAATCAGGAGTTTTGTTGTGTAATCCACCATTCGAGGATTTTAAAGGAGAGAAAGCTAAGTATGCTAAAAAAGGAGTTCATTTGGAGTATAACAACAAGGCTGCCGAGATTTTGCAACGAACGTTACCATATATGCCTGTTGGCTCAGTATTTGGGGTGATACTGCCTCGAGGGTTCTTGCACAGGGAGAATCTGGTATCTTTGCGCAAGTACATTATCGAAAATTTTGAAATTCGCGAGATTAGTTTGCTTCCGGAAAATGTGTTTGCTTCAGCCAGGCACATATCATGCCTTATTCTTGGTCGAAAAATCAGGGAAAATGACATAAAAACAAAAAGAAACCAAGTTCGCTACGTGAGGGTACCCAAAGATAACCTTGATGAGTTTAAGAATACGTATAAAGCGGAAACTAAAATCGTAAATCAGACAATTGGCAAAAAAGCACCTGTTTATGATTTTCGTCTGAGTATTTTATTAAGTGATGTTTGGGAATATTGCAGGGATTTGGCCCGCTTGGGTGATATAGCATTAGTTGGCAGAGGATTAGAATATAAGAATGTTGCAAATTCTACAAGTCGGGATAAATTCAAAGGTGCGGTTCAAGGTTTTGTGAAATTTAGCAAAACACTAAAGGATAAATCGGGAAACTGGAAAAAACAAGATATCAAACTTACAGGACTTCCGGACCTTTACTGGATGGATCTTTCTGATGATGCTATAAAGAATCCTCGATACGGAAAATCTCCCCGATGCGCTCAAATACTGGCTAATTATGCGAGAACGAGCAATACTCCATGGAGAATAAAAGCCTTGATAGATCGTGAAGGTCTCCCAGTAACTAATAGTTTCCTTGTAGTCAGAACACGAGACGCCGAATGGTCGCTTGAAGCTCTTTGGGCTCTATTAAATTCACCTTATGCAAATGCTTTCACTTATTGTCATTGTATGGAGCGACATAACTTGGAAAGTATCATAAGGGATATTCCTTTGCCCGAATGTAATTCTTCTGATTTACAAAATCTTAAAAGGCTCGTGCAGGAATACTTCGCATTATATCAGGAAAATAAAGAGATACTAAAATCAGAACCAAGTCAGAAAGAAGCAAAAAAACGAATGCTTGCAATAGATGTAGAAATCATGCGTTTATATGATTTGCCGCCCAAACTGGAAAGGGAATTGCTTGATTTATTTAACGCATATAAACGCAAGGGTATTCATTTTAAGTTCGATCGCTATTATCACAAGGGTTTTGAGTCCTGGATTCCTTTGCACGAATATATTTCTGAGGAGTATCAGAGGTCAACTGTGTCTTTTGTGAAAAAATGGGCAGAAGAGGTGAGATCACCTGAAATAATTAAGGCTTTTAAAGCTGCGGAAGAGGCATTTAAAGAAGATTAACATGCGCACTTTCCTACTTGACACCTGCATCTGGTCATACTGGTTTGACGCCGACAGGTATCCGCAGGAGAATGCTAATATTAGAAAACAATTACAAAAGTTGGAACCTGATTTCAAATTGGGTATATCAATTATCACATGGGGTGAAGTCGCCTTTGGGCAAAAGGTTACCACTAAAAGAGAGCTTATTCAAGCAGAGTACTTTCAGTTCATCAAAGCTAAGGGACCAAAGACTTTCGATATTGAAATACACACAGCCAACACATATGGCGAACTTAGGTCTCTATTGTTTGACAAATATGCACCAAAGGATAAGAGAAAGAAGAACTTGCGTCCCGAACAACTTGTTGATCCTATCACCTCGCTTGAACTTGGAATACAAGAGAATGACCTCTGGATTGCAGTTCAAGCCATAACGCGTAATTTGACGTTAATTACGAATGACAAACTTATTCGAATTCGTGAAGTTGCAGGTGATGATCTCGACGTCAAAAATTGGACGACTTGAGCTTTGAGTTTTTTCATTATTGGTCTGCCGGATCGATTATGCTGCGCTTTCATGTTCACTTTTAATTTTACTTTTCAACCTGAGTCGAAGTTGAGTACCGCAAATTCCTTATGGTATTTTTTGGCTGCTCTGTCCCGCCAGAGGCGGATAAACTCCGGCTTTAGCTGCTTGGCGACACTGGAAAATTTAGGATTGCGAAGTCACGGTGGTATTTCTTAGCTGCTTTATCATATGCGCGGGCGGCGTCGGTTTCGCTTTGAAAAAGGCCGAAATATTTGTATAGGCCGTTGACTCGAATGGCTGCGCACCATTTTCTCTGGCCTGCGTGGTAAGAGACGCCTTTGTACTTTGAAGAGGT
>CAYQKF010000077.1:0-24570 GCA_964417935.1 uncultured Pirellulales bacterium | reverse complement strand
AATAGCCCCAAGGGGATTCGAACCCCTGTTGCCGGGTTGAAAACCCGGTGTCCTAGACCTACCTAGACGATGGGGCCAACCAGGTTTATTCCATAGTGATTGCTTCCTCGGGGCAGGCATCAACGCAAACCCCGCAATCAATGCAGGTTTCGACGTCCACCACTGCCTTCTCGGAAGCCATGCTTATGGCCTCGCTGGGACACTCTGCTACACAGGATTCACAACCCGTGCATTTTTCTTCATCTACTTTAGCCGGCATTTACACAACCCTTTCAAAAAAACCTCAGAACTTACTCCTACTGAACTTTTACAAAACCTTAGTTACAAATAGAATACGGAATGTTACAAAATTATGACGATATTACAACCTATTTTTGAGTAAATTTTACAGAGCAGCAAGATGGTGAGTGGTGAGTAGTGAGTAGTGAATATTCACTCACCAATTAACCAATTAACTACCCGCCCAAGGCAATTGCCATATCTCGAACGAGTTCGCTTGAGTCATTTTTTGCCGTCCAGTCCAGGACCTTATCGAAGTTGCTGTCAGCGGTTTTGCTCAGCAGATAAATAGCCATCATACGAACCGGCCAATTAGGATTGTTCAGATTCTTTGCCACGGCACTGAGCAGTTCGTAATCCAGCGGCAAAGAAAGCATCTCAGCCATAGTGTGCACCTTAACAACCCACTGGCCGTTGGCAGAGTTACCTAACAGTCCGGATTCATGTAACATTGCAGACCTCAATAAAGGCTCCATCCAATCGGCATGCAAAAATCTGTAAAGCGGCTTACCCTTTAATAACATCACATGCTGCTCTCTCAAAAGGCTGGTGAAAAGCTGGGCGGTTTTGATTTTTTGGCTGACGTTGCCTTTTGAGATTAAATTAAGCCGGCTTCTCAGATATTTAACGGTAAGTTTGACGCCCGGGCGTTTTATGCGCACCCTCGTCGGCTCAATATGAGTGAGTCTGTTAGTAATCTTGCCCTCATTAGTAATTACAGGGTCGAGATAGAGGGTAAATTCTATGTCCAAAGATGCCTGTGGATGTGTAAGAAGCGTCTCTCTAAGTTTGCCGGTAATAAGCCGCACAGGAAAGAGGATACTGCGACCAGGCTCGATAAGTAAGGTCGTCCGAATCTTTTCAGAGACCAGGTTCGGTATCTTTCTGTTAAGGTCTCCACGAATATCGGCGTCAATCCTGATATTGCCCTTGAATAAGGCATCATCGCTAATTACAAGAGGCTCGGCGGAGTTATTTATTATTGCAATAGTGCCGCTGAATCGCTCACCGTATGGAAACTCATCGCCCCGAATATTAAGCTGGACAGAGAATATCTTCTCCGGAGGAGTAAATACGGGAACGAGTGTTCGCCCAAAGACATTCTCCAACATGCGTAAAACAGCATTAGGGTCAACAGGTGGGATATATTTTTCGCCCTGTTGGGCGAGAATTTCTTTGGCACGTTCGGCTGTGAACGAGCCGGGGTCTTTGACGATTGCGGTCTTTAGAGTTTCGATTGCCGAATCCTTTTGTCCATCCGCCAGTTGGATCTGAGCCAGGGTTAAATCTGCGATTTGGTTACGCTCATAATTGTTGATAATAGGCTTGGCCCATTCCGTTTCCTTATTCATCACAAGCGCATAAGCCAAAATAGCGGCTGCTTCCTGTGAATTCTGCACGGTTTCGTATGCGCTGTTAGCCCAGTACAGTGCTTTGTCCGGAATCGGCAAGACAAAACAATAAAACCAGGCAAGCTCTGTGCTCGATACTTTATGCTCGATACTCGACGAGGATTGAGGATCGAGGAGCGAGGATTGCGCTTTTTCTTCAGCGGCCTGGAATATCTGTGTTGCCAGCTCACCGTTTCCCATTTTCGTTGCTGCTTTGCCGGCAATGGCCTCTACACGCAGGTCAAATCGACCGTCTCGCTGGACACGCTTGGCAATTTGGAGGCATTTGGACTGATTTCCTTGCGTGTTGTAGCTGCTAATCGCCCAGGGCAGATAAATGCGGGCAGGAAGAGCCTCAGATGGGTAAGCCCCCGCTTGTTGCTGGCGGGGGTAAAGATAAGCAAACAAATCGGCACAGTATTCATAAATCCCAGCGGCTGTCTCATAAAGTTGCAGCCGTTCAGCATTCTGCGCAAAGGCAAGGGCGGCATCGATATCCGATGGATTCTCACGCAATGCTAATCTTAATCGTTCAAGATATATTGCCGGCCCAATCCGTTTGGGTTTGAGTTCCGCCAGCTTTGCAAAGGCCAACTTATTGTATCTATTCTTTTTATAGGCCTGGATAAGGTAAGCTTCAGCAGATTCCAAATCCGCCTTTTCGGCCTTCAACAGGCCAAGCAAAGTGGACAGCTCGGAGGCGAGAACATTGTTCTTGCTGTCCAGAGTCCCCAATCCGTCTATGGCAGACTCGAGGAGTTTCTCTCGCTGCTCACGGGTGTTCAGTTGAGACAGTAAATACACAACCGCTTTTTTTGCCACCTCAACATCAGCGGACTCATCTACATAATCTGTAAGTAAATTATATATAAGGTTGTCAGAAGACAGAAGGCGGAAGTCGGAAGACAGAATTTCTGTCCTCTGTCCTCTGTCCTCTGTCCTCTGTCCTCTGCGACAGGCAAGCTTAATCAGTAAGGGACGAACATCCCTGACGTTATTATCGAGCTTTATCGCGGCAGTTAAGAATACAATCGCCTGATCGAGCTGCGGTCCTCTAACATCTTCAGGGTTAGTCAGTTCGTAAGCTATCTCATAAAACTTTTGGCTGACAGATGATGAAGACTGTAGGGGCGGTTCGCGAACCGCCCCTACAGATGCGCGCAGAAAACAGAAAAAGAAGAGAAGCGTCGAAAATACTAAGAGGGATACCGCACCCGCTTCTGCGGGAGCAAGCTTGTCCCCGCGAAGGCGGGGACGGGAACCCAAAGACGCTCTCTTTCGCATTTGTTTCTCCCTTAATCCCGCACCAATTAGGCGTGAGCTTAAGCTCAATTGGTGCGGGACAAAAAAAACGTACCCGCTGCCCCCACCGTTTTGCTTCGCAAACGAAGCAGCGGGGGCAAAACGTCCGGTATTAATATACTTCGGACAATTACCATTTTTGCTTTAGATATAACGACAAACAGATAATTTAAGCACCTACAGACTTACCTGCGGCCGGTGAATAGAGAAAGCATCTCGATATGCAGGAATTTTGCGGCCAGCACATATACCGCTGCCGCTGAGGGCACAACTACAACAAGTCTGAGGATATCAAACCAGAAACCACTGGGCAAATCACGGCACAGATGCAAGAGACCTGCCCCAACAATCCCCATCAGAACCGTCGCGGCCACGGTTTTTGTTATCGCTGAAACCGTTCCGTGCAATATGTCTGCCCCGAGTCGCTGTCGAAGGGCCATAACGAGAATAACAACCTGCAAATATGAACACATCGCCGTTGAACATGCCAACCCTCCCGTACCCCAAATCCAAATCAGAGTCAAATTCAATACGATATTGGCGCAGACAGCTATCAGTGCACTGCGCATTGGTATTTTAGAATCGTGCATGGCATAGAATGCCCTTGTAACAATCTGTTGGATGAAGAATCCATTCAATCCCAGAGCGTAAAACAAGAGCGTTCTCGTGGCCGCTTGGGTATCGGCGGCAGAAAATCTGCCATGCTCGAACGCTGCTGAGACTAAAGGTCTGGCTACCAGAAAGATTCCGACAGTCGCGGGAATACCAATGAAGACAGCGCCTTTAATACCCTGGGAAATCGTTCTTGTAAGAGCTTTAAGGTCTTTTTCAGCAGCACTGGCACTCATCACCGGGAAAATTGCGGTAGCCAATGATATTCCAAAAACACCGAGCGGCATCTGATAAAGTCTTTGAGCGGCGTTAAGATGTGAAACGCAGCCGCGACGTAAAGGATATGTTATCTGACTGCCCATTAGAAAAAAAACATCCCCCTTTTCTATCGAACTGGAGAACCACCATGCGATAATGTCATCGAACAGTGTATTTATCTGCGTTGCAGTCAGGCCCAATATCATTGGTCCCATCATCATCATCATTTTTCTGAATGCATCGGAATGAATCTCCCATGCAGGTCTGATTGTAACAGCGTTGGCTCGCAAAGGTGGAATCTGTATTGCTATTTGTACCAGGCCCGCAATTAAAACAGCAACCGCTATCGCAAAAAGCTGTTCCTTCGCCTCTATCTTAAGAATTGAGCCGGTTACCACAACGGTGCTGATGATGAAAATATTCAGTACGATTGGTGCCGCCGCCGGACAGGCAAAGTGCCTGTGCACATTTAGCACCCCAGCCAATATCGCGACAGTACAAACCAGTAGCATATAAGGCAGCATGATAGAGGTCAGAGACAAAATAAGTCGAGTCTCGGAATTCGTTTCAAAGAGTTTGTAATAAGCTGCAATACCCATCCAGCCAAGTAATATCAATGCCGCCAATAGTACAAACAAGGCCGTTACCACAGTATCCACCAATAGCGCTGCTTTTTTAGGGTCTTTCTGAAGCTGTTGGCTATAGACGGGAATAAATGAGGCAGATGCCGCCCCCTCACCAAATAGTCTTCTGCTGAGATTTGGGATCTTAAAGGCAATAAACCATGCGTCCAAAAGCGTTCCGGCACCGAAAAAATAAAAGTAGCAGATATCACGTATCAGGCCAAACACTCTCGATAGTGCCGTAAAGGAAGCAATTTGTCTGAAGCCTTTTATCATTTCGTATTTTGCATCTCAGTAATCCAGAGTGCCTAAAGTGAACTAAAGTGCCTAAAGTGACACGCAAGTGTCATCCTGAGGCGAAGCCGAAGGATCTGGTCAACGAGAAATAGATTCTTCACTTCGCTGCGCTGCGTTCAGAATGACAGCAAAGCTGTCACTTTAGGCACTTTTCACAAGTTACGCTTTCGGTGCCACGCTAAAAGGCCTGCATCGTCCGACGTTATTTAATAAACCTATTGAGGCCATACTAACCAACAGGCTTGAGCCGCCATAGCTTACGAGTGGTAAAGTCAAACCCGTGATTGGCATTAGTCCCACGGTCATACTTACATTGATGATAACCTCAACGACAAACATTGCGATAATACCGACGGCTAACAATTTTCCGAACGGGTCGGTATTGTTCGCTGCTATTTCCAGCCCACAGCCGACAATAATAATATAAAGCGCAAGCAAACCCAGGCAGCCCCAAAAGCCCCATTGGTGGGCGATCATAGCAAATATGAAATCGTTGTGCCTTTCGGGCAGAAAGTTATATTTGATAAATGGCCCTGACCGAAAACCATATCCAGTGCCGTGATTTATTCCGCCGGAGGCGACCGCATACTTCGAACGGACCAAATGGTATCCCCAATCGTTTTTCCACTGCTTTGTACTAAATCTCCTGCCGACAAGGATGTTACCGAGGGTTGGGTATTGCTCAGCTTTCTCGCGAATCCACTCATTTTGCAGCAGTACGCTGCTTATTCTGGTTCGCTGATAAGGCTTCATCTTGTACCATAGCAGCGGGCTTACCAGAATTGCCATAAGCACTATAATCAGCAAATGCTTTACCTTTGCTCCTGCTACAAACAGCATTGTGAATAAGATTGGCATCATTAACAGCACAGTGCCCAGGTCCGGCTCAAACAGGATTAGAACCATTGGTAGAAGGGTCAGGGCAAAAGGACCGATTAGTGCGCTAAGACTGCGGTAATTACTTCGATAACGCAGATACCAGGCCAGGGCCAGAATGTACACCAGCTTGCAAAATTCCGAAGGCTGGAGGGCCGGCAGGGCCCAACCGGCAATTTTGAATTTAATCCATCTGTGTGTGCCATTGATTTCTGGCACGAAGGGTAAATTTACAACGTATCTGCCGATTAGTAATAGACCCAAAAACAGCAGTACAAGAGCATATATCCAGTAGCTTATTGATCCAAGCTGCCTGTAGTTGATAGTGTTAATCGCTATAAAACCGACAATTGCGACCCCGGCGAATATAATCTGTTTTTTCCAGTTCTCATTAAACATAATGATACTTCTGACCATCGTGATCACGGCGAATATAGTCCGCTTTATCCAGGGGCTGGCCGAATCGTCGGTTTGGGTGGCCGGGCTGGGCTCTGCGGGATGTTCGACAGAATAGATAGTAGCTATCCCGATGCCAACCAGAATCAAAACAGCCGCCATCAGGCATAGTCTTACAATTATTAGTCGTCCTTTTAGAAAATTGTACATAACGGCAACATGTATTAAATCGGGCAATTATGCCTCAAATTCTGATTTTTTTGTTATTTTTTCACATTCTTTCCTGATTTTTGCACAAACCCGCGGTGTTTTCCACTTAATTTTCGCCAACGGCAGCGTGTGTACGTCATTTTTTCTGTGTATTTTCATCAGTTGGCAAGAAAGGAGCAGATGCAGCCAGCGGATTTTCAGGCTCAATTTTTTGTTTTTTTTACACTTTTTTCTTGAAATATATAAAAACTTGTGTTAGGATATAATAAATCTTCATCAATTAAAACCCGTGCAAGTATTGTAGGACGTATATTTCGCTTAATCGGCGGGAAAGGAGGATGTCTAAAGTAATTGTCATGTTTATTTTCGGCTGTTCCTGCCGGCCGGAGCGCTATGTTCAATGATTCAAAAATGCTAAGTGTCATAATGAACAAATGTGCCTTTTGTGAAGCAGGATACAAAACCAAGAAGGCAGAGTTTGTATCTCTGCGCAGATGAGAAGAAAGGAGTTATATTATGAAAAAAATTCTTTTTGTCCTGGCGGTGGCGATGCTCACTACGCCGGTGTGGGCAACAGTTACTATCACAGCCACCGACCTGGGCGGAGGAGTAGTCGCGATCGACTATTCGTCGGATGATACTGAGCTGGTCAGAGCGTTTGCTCTGGACATCACAGTGGACGTCGGCACTATTGATGCCATCAATGACTTTGCGGTCGGTGATGACAACAACGGCTACGGCATTTTCCCAGGTAATTTCAGCCGGTACATTACTGTAGATCCTGCAACCGGTGAAGTCAGTGACTGGGGTGTAGCCGGTTATACACCCGTAGCTGACGGTAATGACCCGGGTGCATTAGGTGGCCTGGGAACAAACGGTATCACCATCGAGATGGGTTCACTCTATGACACCAAAGCTCCAGCCAGGCAGGGCAGACTTTGCACGGTTACGTGCAGCGAAACATGCTTACTGACTGTTACTACGAACGCAACTCGGGGCAATGTGGTATTGGAAGATGCTTCAGAAGCAGCCGTGGATTTGGCCGGCGCAACCGATGTTCAAGTCAGTATTGGTGCAACAGAGTCCTACACAGGTCCGCAAATGGACGAATGGGTTGCTGTGGGTAAGCCCGATTGTTGGTGTGCCAGTATTAACCCGAGACAGTGCCATGGTGACGCAGATGGTGCTTTTCAGAGTATAAAGAGATACTGGGTATCAACCAATGACCTGGACATCCTGATTGCAGCCTGGAATAAGCCGTTTGAATCACTGAGCGGCAATCAGATTTGTGCTGACTTCGACCACCTGTCTCAGGGTGAGCAGAAATACCGTGTCTCTTACGATGACCTGGACATCTTGATCGCCAACTGGCAAATTGCAGATGCACCGGCTCCTGATTGTCCGTAATGTGGACTCAGAGACGTAGTAGAAATCGGCGAATATGAAGAGTTAGAGACACTAAGAACTGTCTGTTTCTGCGTCGTAGCAAATAAGATGGTTAGCCTTGGCCAAGGCCAACAAGTTGGTTTGTAAAGAGGTAAGTCTTCTGACTTGCCTCTTTTTTTGTCTTGCAGCCCGTACCGAGGTTTCTTAAGATTTATGAACGGGCTTTAACTTATGAGACGATTATTAGCTTTATCGATTTGTGGTTTATCCGTTTTTTTGCTTGGTGGCTGCCGGAGTTCTGACGGGAATAAAAGCGGCGTGGAGGTAATCATTGACGGCGATGGGCGGTTTCCTGCATTTCTTGCCGGTGTATGGAAAGCAGATAAAGGCGGCTGGGAAATTGTCTTTGAACCGGATGGGGCGATTTCCTCGGCAGTAGTGAGTCTCGGCAGGGTGAGAATGAAGCCCGGGCAGGTAACTACTACGCAGATGAAAATGGGTGGCAAAGGAGTTTTCGAGCCGGGACAGTGGAAAGTTCAATACTCACAGGAGAGGCGCGAATTAATCGTTGAGATTGCAATAGACCACTTCCGTGTCGAGCTGGGCGACAATGTGGTGCGGGGCAAAACTCGGGATTTTTTCATCGGGATGGTTTCCGGTGATGACCAATTATGGTGGGCCGACCGTTTCAGTTTTCCTGAATACATTGCAGATACGAAAAAATATCCTAATTATAAGCTGCCTTTTGACCCCAATGACAACCCGCGAGAGAGTTTAATCTTCCAAAAGGTCGCAGAATCGAAATAGATTATTTCTTTCTATTTTATTTCGTATCAGGGGGAAATATAAAAGCGTAAAGGAAATGACTTTTCAGTAATCAAAGTAGCGAATTCAGTATTTATCCGTACCCTGCCAATCGAGTCTGATTGTTTTTGGCTGGTGTATCTGGGCTTTGGTTCTGGTGGAATTTGCCAGCCGGGTGTGGGGATTGATGCGGTCCAATTGTCAGGGTCATTGCCGTAATTGGCTGGTACTTTCCGCGTAAGTGATTTGCCGCCGCCGTCCGGTTCGGTTGGCCAGAGGTCAATCCGGCAATCTGCCGGACCGGGACAATCCTCAGGATGAAAACCATCGCTGTAACTTACCCTGTCAGCACGAATGTAATAACTTGCCCCGGATTCGTCCACATCGCCGGGCATCGAAAGCTGGAGCCTCTCACCGGCGTTGCTTAACTTACTACTGTAAGGGCCAAGAATCTTCTCAACAGGTACACCAGGATACCGCCAGGTAAACGCCTCCGGATTCTTGACTACTAACAAATATCCGCCGGCAGGGAGCGTAACAGGCGCATCGTCCGGGAAGGTAAAGTCAATACCATCGGTGAACTTCCACGGCAGAGCTTTATCATAACGGTATAAGGTTACCGGCTCTGCGCTGATGTTGTACAGCTCGATGTATTCGTATTCATCATTAACGTATAAACCGCCGTCAGGCCAAGCCGGATTGTACATAATCTCGTTGATAACTATCGGGCCGACCTTCGGATAAGCATTAGCTTGCTCCGGCGTGTTCTCAGACATCGGAACAAAGTTGTAATTGCCAGTGCTGGGCTTGTAGTAACGGCCAAACGATACACCTGCTTCGGAGGCACCGAAATCTTCGGCCTCGCGGTAGCCGGTCAAAACACCACCTTCCGATGAGGACAGGTACGCTTCTTCGCCATTCTTACTCAAGGCAAATTGCTTATGACAACCGGGATTTCTTGAATTGCCGAAATGCAGGTCTTCATAAAAAACAACGTACTCGTATGGACCAATCATCGTTCCCGCGGCAATCTCGTATTTGGTCAGATTGGAACCGCTGTCACTGAGGAACCAGCCGCCAATGTTAATGGGCTCGCCGGTGGTATTATGCAGCTCAATCCAGTCCGCAGCGCCGGCGCTCGAAAATGCCAGCACCTCGTTGATAACCACAGCACCGGGATTGGGAATAATACCACTATCATCCCAATCCGGCGAGCCGCCAAGATATGCACTTGCGCACCAGGAGTCTTTGTCGTTCCAACTGTCTGGGTCGATGTTAATCGGGTCTATTACAGTCAGAGAGAAACCGTCACCATCGGTAATAGGGCGCCAGTCGTCTCCGTAGTCAAAGTCCAGAATCGTTTGGCCGATAGCATCTTCCAGCCTGATTCGCTCTCCGGCATTATTCAGCCTGCCGGAGTATTCGCCCGCTATATTCATACCTGTTCCGTATCTGGCCTCGAAGGCACTGCGGTCCTGGACAACTAAGACATATTCGTTGGGTGCAAGCTCAATGTTCGGGAAGCTAAAACCAATTCCGTCCGTGAATTTAACCAGATTCAGATTAACTGTTTCGGCTCCGACGTTTTTCAGCTCGATGTATTCTTCGTTCGGGTCGTCCGAGTCACCCGTGCTCTGCGGATGATACATAATCTCTGTGATACGCAGATTATCTGCTACCGGGCCTACGGCAAAGGTCGCTTCGTTCAATGCACTCCACGTGCCACCTCTCAATATGCGAGCCTTGATGAGGACGCTATGGGGCAGCGTGATTGGCCCTGTATATCGCAGCACATTACTTGAGGTGACACTTTCATCGGGTGGAATGCTTTCATCGGCAACCAGCTCGGTGGAAATGAGAAAGTCGGAGCTGGTGGCCGAGGAATTCAGGCCCTGGATGGCCAAGATATTGTTACCGCTCTGCAGTACGCTAAGGCAAGCAGAGATGTCGATGTCCTCGAAATCGATGGCTGCGGAGCCGGAATGGGTGGCGCCGGCGTTGGAGTCCCAGGTCGGCGTGCCTGTGAAATTGCGTCTGGCGACCTCAATGCCGTTGAGGTAGGCGATAAAGCCGTCGTCGTAGCGGATTCTCAGGGTCATAAAGTCGAAGTTGTCCAGGCTGCCATCAAAGATAAACGGGATGCGGATGTAACATGTGGCGTTTTTTCTATACATCCGGTCTGCGAGGCTAAGGCTGATGAGGTTGTTATACTCCGCACCCCTTGAGAAGCCGAGGCCTCCCGGGCTTCCATCAGACGTCAGCCAGGCCGAGTCATTGAAGCGCTGGCCGTCTTTCCAGTCGTCGCTGGTGGGACCTGTTGGAACGAGCACCAGCTTAGCAGCATTCTCAGGTATGAAGGTGGTACTGGTATCATCGTCCTGTTGAGATGTCCCTAAAAGGTGCGGGTCGGAGCCATCAAGGGTATAATAGAATGTGGGAGACCGTCCGAGAGTGTACATGGACAGAGTGTCACCGGCAGGAACTTCGCCACCATGCTGGTCAAGACCGTTTATTTTGAATGTAGGGCCGCGAAAGGTAAACATATCTTCCCGAATGCAGGCACTTAAAAAGATATCAAGCCGATTTGGTACCCAGGTATTGAGAACATACATATCCATATTTGGGATTGCTCCTGACATTTGGTCCTGAAGCTCGATGAAGCGTTGTCTTATATTGTCCTCTGTTAGCGCGCCGTTGTTATAGAAATGTTTGCAAATACGGTCCGCAAAGACCTGTTTGAAGTTGCTATTGACCTTGAGCGCCCGGTACAACCAGCCATTAGCATTACTTTGGGTATTAAGCCTGTCAAAATAAACGGTATTGAGTCTATCAGAATACATTCCGCCTTCTGCATCCCAGATGAAGAACCTCCACATTCCGTCGTCGGAGCGTTCTCTGGCGGCAGCCCAGTTGTTTTGCGGCCAATCCCAATTACCAGACCAGAGCTGCAGGATGAGGTAGTCTGCAAATGCGGGAATGTCGAGTTGCTTACTGACGTACTGATAATGTGTATCATCGGATAGGTTTTGGCTGCGAGCGTAATTTAGAAAGTCGTTCCAGGCCACCGCATCGCCGTCACGGATTCCGCTCATTGTCATCACGTCCCATTCTTTGTCACTTTGGTACCATTGCTGACAGAATACATCTTTTATGTGTTCACAGGGATTAAAATAGCCTTTGTATTGTCCATTGATGAAGAGGTTGGCCATCGTACCACCACTGGCTACATTGCCCATATCCATGTGCAGGCGTCTGATTAGCTCGTCCTTAATGAAGGGATTAACGCTATCGTTGTGGCCTCCGCGGAGAACGATGCTCTTGAAACTTTCGACCTCAAAAGGAAACAATGGATATTCGAGCTGGCTCTGGCCATATCTGCCACGGAAGTAAAGCCTGAAGCTAAATTTGGTGTTTCCGGTCCAGAGACCGTCGCTTCGGCGATAGCGCGGGCGCATATAGTCACTTCCGTGGACACGGATTCCGCAATCAATTTGAAAGCCTGAGTCGTCTTCCCGGCTGCGGCTCGGGCCTTCGCCGAGAAGAGGGGGCTTAATCAGCTCAAACGAGACAGGGCGTTCGTATGCCATTCCGCGGTGCATTGGATTGTTGTGGCTGTCCGGGCCGTCCGAAACCCACTTTCCATCACTACCATAGTGTCCGCCTACGATAGCCATGACGCCGGACAGTTCGTAAAAAGTTGTTCCTTCATCGCCAACGAGTGAAACCACCGGCAACGACCTGACGGCTTCGGTAGCGTTCATCAGGTATGTATTAGTCTTGACTGATGAAGGCATCCAGCCCGGCTTGACGGCTATTGCCCGCAGATATGTTGTTTGGCTGATGCGAATAGGAGCGGTATAAACCGTACCGTTATGGACAATTCCACTGCGGCCTTGCAGAATAAGTTCATACGGCTCAGTGCCGTTGAGGGTGTAGTATATTTCGGCATTTTTGGTTTCGGTGGCGATGGTGACAGAGAAAGGCGTATCGTAAAAACCACGCTTGTGGCTGAATTTCGTGTCGGCGACCTCGCCTAAATACGCACCGTTATTTTCCGCTGCCGGGCTTGGGACAGCAAGGAAACGCCAATTATCAGCAGCGTCAGGGTAGCGGCCGTATGAGATATCGGTAGTCTGTTTGGGAAAGGAAACACTGTCAATTAAGGAACTGCCTTCGGTGTCGAAAAGGGCGATTTCCTCGCCGTCTGCACTGAGTTTGAAGCTGGCGTGCAGACCGGCATCGGTGGTATCGTTGTCGGCCCATATCAATAGATAGCCGCCCGGAGGGATGATAATTGCGGCCCGATAATTACCGTGAATCCGCCACTTGGTAGGAACAGACGGGTCGTCCGTCAGGTACATACCAGCCATATCAATAGCATAAGCCCCAGAGTTATAGATTTCGATACAGTCGTCATATTGGCCCTGGGGGTCCTTGACAGAATCGTTATTGGACGCCATAAACTCGTTGATTACCAGAGGGTTACCTGCCTGGTGCCAGTGCTTAGTCAGCAGGGCAAAATCGGACATATTTACGCCCATGACACCATCCAGGTCGGCCCGTCGTGGCTCGGCCACGCCGAGACAGGTATAATTTGCATCCGAGCAGGTGTCCGAGGGCTCCAGCCACTGCTCGGCGAAAACGCTGATATCCAGGAAATTGACTTTGCAGTCGCCATTCAAGTCCCCTGCCGGACAGTCGGCCTTCACAGAACCGACCAAAGATATAGTTAATACGCCTGTTAGAAGCGTATGTATCCATATCAGGGTGAAGCCCGTTAGAAGTAAGCCGTCGATTTCTAACGGGGTGAACAACGAGCCTTTCATAGACCTGGGCACCTTTTACCTCCTGCTTTCCCAATGTTTTTGGACCACTGACTATATATTCTACTAAAAATAGCTAAAAGTTTCCAGCGAATTATTACATCGGCGGCTTTGAGGTGTGAAATTGTTTTCCGGCAGGGCTTTTTAAGGTTTGCCGGTGCTTACAACAAATCGGTGGCTGGGAAATCCGGTTGCACTCGTGATCCACTTCCGCGCCTGCTTGGCCCAAACGGGTACGCTAAAATCGCTGCAGCCTACAGAGCATTTACGGCCTGCCACTCTGTCGCAGCTCAATTGATGCTTACCGTTCCCCGTATCAAGTACGGTGCAGGCTCTTACAAAGCGGGAAAACAAATTTTTTATATGATTTTTTTGTCTTTCGAGATAAATAAGTTATATTTTATATATATGGGGGGCGTTAGCCAAACAAGCCACTGCGCCTTAAAACAGGCATAATACTCTTTCCTTCACTGAGGGAGACAGGCGGGTTCACCAAGCCTAAAGCTGCAACTGGGGGGCGCCTGTCTCCCTAATTCTTCTTATCACTGCATGCAAGCCCCGTAGCATAAGGCAGTCTCGACTCCGCCCCCGTGCTTTCTTGCGAAAGTAAGAACGGGGGCTGCGCTCGAAATGACGGTTGTGCTGCCTTCGGCTATGTCCGAAATGACGGTTGTGTTGCCTTCGGCTACGCTCGAAATGACGGTTGAAGCCGGCTGCTCATTTTGTTAGACGTTCTAAAAAATTCTGTCCCTGTCTGTGATAAATTTGTCCACCTTTTTCAGCAAGGTCGCTTCTGCGGGTTGTTTGGCTTTGTCTTTGGTCTTGGCTTTGGCGTTTTGCTTTTTTGAGGTTTCGATTTTTGCCTTAGCGTGTGCGTCGGCCTTTTGTTTGAATTCGGCCTTGACTTTGGCTACAGTATATTCCGCCTCAGCCTTTGCCCATACTATTGCCTCGGTAGCTTCAGCTTTGATTTTAGCTATCTGGTCAGTATAAGATTTAATCTTCTCCTGCATTTCGGCTTCGACTTTTGCCCTTTTTTGGGCTTCGGCCTTGGCCTTCTTTTGGGCTTTTGCTCTCAACATAGCTTGGGCTTTCGCTTTCGCTTCGGCTTTTGCCTTTTGTTCAAGTTCAGCTTTGATTTTTACAATCTGCTCGGTATAAGATTTAATCTTCTCTTTCGTTTGGGCTTCGAGCTTTGCCCTTTTTTGGGCTTCGGTCCTGGCCTTCTTTTGGGCTTTTACTCTTGGCATAGCCTGGGCTTTCGCCTTGGCTTCTGCTTTTGCCTTTTGTTCAAGCTCAGCTTTGATTTCTGCTATCTGCTCGGTATAAGATTTAATCTTCTGCTGCATTTGGGCTTTGAGGTTTGCTATTTTTTGGGCTTCGGCCTTGGCCTTCTTTTCTGCTTTTGCTCTCAACTTAGCTTCGGTTTTCGCTTTCGCTTCGGCTTTTGCGCATTGTTCGGCCGCAGATATTAACTTAGCTTCGGCTTTGCATCTTGCTTCAATCTCGGCCTTTAGTTTTTCTTCCGCTTCGTCTTTTGCTTGTGTATAGGACTTTATTCTTTCTTCGGCCTGGATTCTTGACTTGGCTTCAGCTTTGCATCTGGCTTCAATTTCAGCTTTTAGCTTTTCCTCTGCTTCGGCTTTGTCCTGTGCATAGGACATTGTTCTTTCTTCGGCTCTGGCCAACGCTTCACCGTAATTCCTGGCTTTTTCTTCAGCTTTGGCAATCGAGCGGGCTTTGGTTTCAAGTCTTTGCTGAGCATCGGATTCACTGATGTCCTGTTCGCCGGGTTTGAAAAACAGCGGTTCGGCAAACTGGAGTGCAACACGATTTACCTTATTACTGAGGTTATCAACGCGACAGACACGTCCGATGCGATTGAAAAATACCGCATCGAAGGAATCGGCCAAGTCAAAGTGCGGGACACCAAAGTCAACTGTTACGAGCTGGTCCGGATGGGGACAGTTTTTGTCGGCGTGGCAAAGGATGGCCAAACCTTTACTGGAAACATCAAAGATCTGGCCCGGGAAAGGTTTTTCCTTAACGTCCTTAGCGAACCGAACGGGCCAACGATAACGCAATCTTTGCTCTGCTCTTTGCTCGCCGAGTTTTTCCATTGTTAATACCACAAAATCCTTTTTTCCATCCCGTATATCGACAGCATTACAAATAATTTCCGCCGTAGTCAAGAAATTTATTTTCGGGATACCTGACTGGGTGCGATTCGAGTATGTAGATGAAAAATTATTGGGCCTTAATATCTCTGTTATTGAAGAAGTGGATTCAAGCTACCCGCTTTCGCGGGCACAAGCTTCGCGGGAATGACAAGTTACACATTCAAGCTTGATGCAATAATAGTTGCATTTGCAAAAGTGAGAGGCTATAATAGCAGATAACCACATCAGCATAGCTGGACGAAGTGGAAAAATGTTCGCTAATCTAATATAGGAGGCAGGAAAATGAACAATCGGTTACTTTCAAGTCTGATTATCACTGTAGTTGTATGTGCCGGGCCCACCTTAGCGTTTGCGTGGGGGTCAGCTACTCATGCGTACCTTGCTAAAGAATTAGGGCACGAGCCGGGCGTTATGAATTTGCAGGAGATGTATGGCTCGGTTTTACCGGATATGTTTAATCTGATGTTTGGCTATGAACATCAGGATTATTTATGGAACGAGACACATTATCAGTTTATGAAGGTGGTAGAGGAGGCAAAGTCTGACGAAAGTATGGCTTTTGCGTTCGGATTTGCAAGCCATAATGAGGATTGGGGAGCAGACCTCACGGCACATATCAGCTCTATTACTGCCAATCCTGAAGAAGGTTATGTGATTACAAAAAAGAAAATATTGGCACCTCAATTAAGGCTTGGAATTATGTTGTTCTTGAACGCAAATGGCATTGCTTACACGCCGGAATTACTTGAGGAATTCGCTTTGAGGATTGCTGATAGTGCAGTAGAAAGTGCGGTCGATTTGTTAGTGAGCCAAAATGAGGATACGCAAATCGGAAGGCGGATGCAAGTGGCCGCTAAGTTGAGAAGCCCGTTCGTCCCAATGCTATTAAGCAGAGCATACGCAAAGGATTTTGCCGGAGAGGCTGGGATAATAGTTGAAGAAGCAATCCTAATGGTCGTTGAAACTGAAGAAACGTTCAAAGAGTATATGGAACTTTACGGCGAAATATTAGCACAGGAAAACGCAATAGATTTGATGGCTGAACAAGGGGCACAATTAGCTGAACAAATGTTAGAAGAGGAGTATGGAATTACAGTTGAAGTGCCGTCTGAATTAATGAAGACCGGCTTGCTTGCAGCTATTGATGTAGTTAAAGACGATTACTCCGAAGAGCTGGCGGCAACACTTGATTACGTAGAAGAGCAGCTTGGAAGTCATGGAGTAGAGAGTCAGCTCGTTTTGGATTTGGAGTAAGGTACAAGGTACTCCCGCTTATCCTGAGTAGTTTCTTGGTAAAGAGAAGAAATCATGTTCCAAAGAAGAAGTTTGATATTCTTTCGGCAACTATGCTTAACAGTTTTTTTATTGTTGGTATTGTCAGTTGAGTCTGGCCAGGCTGACGAAGCAATCTGGATTGAAGGAGAGGACTACACTACTTCCTCCTTCAACCGGCACGGCTGGTATCAGAATACGAATATCCGGAAGGACCTTCTGTCGCCGGGAGAACCTGACTTGTCCAATGGCGATTGGCATGTGCATTTCACCGGCAACGACTATCCCGATTCTGCTACAGTTACATACTCGTTCAGTATTGTCGAGGGTGGAACCTACATGTGGTGGATTCGGCTGAATCCGTTTATTAATCAAAACGGCGGCGCAAACTATAGCTACAGGCTCAAGCGCCCCCGTGGGCTTTGGGGGGCCTGGAAGGACCTGGATGTATCACAGGCCCGAGATCACATGATTGACCTTGTAGATCCAGGTATTGATATGCGCTTTATCGCATGGTCTTTTGGTGATACGTTTGATTTCATACGAGGGTCTTATCAACTCCAGATCCGCGTTTCGGATCGTGACGGTGCCGATAAGCAGAGCCACGGTGGTATAGATGTGATGGCTCTTACCAACTTTCCCTGGGCGCCCAGCGGCGTTATTCCACCGGATCCCAATCCTTTAGAGGCTGGGCCAGGCGATTGGTTTATGCTGATGTCTGCGCCTGACCAATTCTCTGAGAATTCCATCATCGACATGAGCTACCTGGTCGAGAAACCGGCTGGAGTACATGGTTCCCTCAGAACACAAGGCAAAGATTTCGTTTTCGAGGATGGCGCGCATGTGAAATTCTGGGCTGTTTGTGCATCGATGACCGAAACAGTCCAGGCACAACAGCAGCAGGCCAGATTTTATGCAAAGCACGGCATTAACATGGTGCGCCAGCATCCGGTGGAGAGTGTGCTGGGCGCACTAAAAGGGAGCCCCGGCAATCGCTACTTCGACCCTGTTAAGCTTGACAAGTGGGACAAGTGGTTTTCTATCCTGAAAGAGAACGGTATCTATATGACGTGGTCGATGTTCTACCACCATGTCGTTCTGGCTGATGAGGGTATTGATGCGGACCTGTACAACGAATTGCCCGGCCACGGTGACGGTAAAGATACATACGGCCTGGCCACCTTCATAGAGCAATACCAGGATTCACAGTGGGAATATGCGAGCCTGCTGCTCAATCATGTGAATCCATACACCGGAATGGCTTATAAAGACGATCCGGCGCTGGCTATTATCGAGTGTCGTAACGAAGACAGCATATTTTTTCATAACCCGCTTGGTGACAAATTTGTCGGAGGCCAGGCCTACCCGAAACACGGTGAGCGGCTGAAGTTGATGTGGCAGCAGTGGGTCAAGAATGAATATGGCAACAACACGGCCTTGGCTAAGGCGTGGGGTGCGGGTTTGAAGACCACAACTGTTCGGAACGGCGATGGATCGGTGCGCAGCCGACCAGATTCGGTCAATGAGACTAATATGTATATCTATGCGGCGTGGGAGATGGAAAGGGACGGTCCGCGCTGGAACAAGAATAAGGAAAAGAAGCGTATAGGCGATTTCATCCGCTTTTTGGCCGAGATGCAACGCAGTGTCTATCAGCTTTATCAGCAGCGGCTGCGCAACCTGGGCTACAAGGGAGTGACGGTAAGTACAGCGTGGAAGGCTGGTGGTTCGGCAGCCTCAGCGGCTAATCTGTGGACTGATGATATGATGGAATCTATCGATCGCCACAATTACTTCGGTGGTGGCGCTGGTGGCCATGGTATTACAGCCGGCTCGGTCAACAACGATACGCATATGAACAAAGCCGGCCGCGGTATCCTCTCCAGCGGTCTCTGGCAAGTTGAGGACAAGCCGTTCATTATGACCGAATGGACTCAGAAGCCGCCGAACCAATGGAAGGCAGAGATTGCCCCACTGATTGCTTTCTACGGTGTGGGGCTGCAGGGCTGGGATGCCTCCTACCACTTCGCCGGCTCGCGCTCCTACATGGGCGATGGTTGGCCAAGCATGAGGTCATACGTTACGGAGACGCCGCACTACATTGGCCAATTCCCGGCGCTGGCCTTTGCCATTTATAATGGCCACTTAGAGGAAGGTGAAATTGTTTCGGCACGCCGATTGTCAACTGGTGAAGTTTTTGCCGGCATCGACACGCTGGAGCAGGAATATGGTCTGGTTGGTTATGATGAGGATGAACTCTTAGGCCATGGCAATACACCTGTTGAAGCGCTGGCTATGGGGCGTGTGACGCTGAAAGTTGAAGACGGCCAGGAGCCTTTGTATCTCGTTGACTTTTCAACCTATTGGGACCAGAGAGCGAAGATCATTCAAAGCAACACCAGCCAGCTCACCTGGAACTATGGTAAACAAGTTGTGCTTGTCCATTCTGAAAAGACACAGGGCGTTATCGGTTTTGCCGGCGGAGGTGTTTATGATCTGCCTGGTGTGACTGTGGCGGATATCCAGACTCCCTTTATCAGTTTGTTGTTCACTCCGTTGGACAATCTTCCTTTAATTGACTCCGAGCACATTCTCATTACTGCTATGGCACAGGATAAACAGTATGGAGCAGCTTACAATACTGACGGGACAGAACTGATTGAAACCGGCGGGCCTCCTTTGTTACTGGAGCCGGTTCGGGCAACTATTACATTCAAAGGTGGGCCGATGAGCTCGCTGAAGGTAGTGGACCTGTATGGTGTGCCAACCGACGAGGAAATCGAACGTACCGACAATACATTCAAGATCGACGGTCGTTATGCCACTTATTATTATGAGGTAAAACGGGCTGCCGAATGACTATACACAGATAAAGTATCCGGTTAAATTTAGTTTCAGGGATACTAAACTTAAAGCAATTTCACTTCCTGCGAAAAAGCTCTACGTGTGACCATCAGTCAAAAAAACACTTGTGTTTTTTTGAGCCCTTTCGTAAGCTCTGCAGAATTCATAATTAGTATATAGAGTTATACAAAATTGAGGTTAGGCATATATTATTTAAGAAAATCAGGTTTTCGATTTTTTTGAATAATTAGCTAACTGTCTATTACACAACAATGTACTGTTTGAAAAGAAAAAATTAAAAAACAATTTTTCCTTTCCAAAGTATGCCTAACCTCGATTTTGAAGAAGACTTATCAGTATAGAGAAAGGAAAATTGCCATGCCGGCGAACGTAACACATATGCTCATCGCACACAAAGCGTTTCAAACGCTGAAAACAAAAGGGATTGATGAATTTGCGGAATTTGCCGGGGTGCTTGATGATACCTCCAGGGGAAAAAACTATAAGGCGTACGTGAATCTCGGCAGTTTGGGACCCGACCTTTATTACTATGCCAAATTATCCAGCTCCGTCAAAGACATGCTTAAAGAAGGTTTCGTACAGGCAAAAGGAGTAACACCATGGTCGTATCATTTGCATTCACACAAGCCGAACGAATTTCCCTTGAAGCTGGTCGAGATTATTTTCAGCGATGTGATAAGAGAAAAGGGCAAAGTCAAACTCTATGAAGATGATATTAGAAAACTTGCCTATATTGCCGGCCACCTGACGCATATTGCCGCCGACCAAATCATTCATCCGGTAGTGAACAGCGTTGCCGGCCCTTACTACCGAGAAGGGAAAAATCGCAAAAAACACCGCGAGTGCGAGGTTTTTCAGGACTACTTTCTTTACGAGGAGGTCTATCGCCTGGAAGAAAAGAGCGGGTCAAAATACGACTTTTTTAAACAGAACTTTCACAGATGGGCTGACTGTGTACGGGGCGCAACTACCAGAAACACCGAGGATTGGTTCCGTTACTTTTTGCAGCGAGGTTTCGTGGAAACCTATAGCGCATGTCCAACGGAAGAAGAAATTGAAAACTCAGTTGATAATCTGCTGCTGACGCTGCGTGCATGCCAGAAAGTTGGGCCTTATAAGAAAGCGGACAAAGAGTATCATAGTAGCAATGGCAACTCTGGAATGTATAAGGAATATATAAAAGACGTGAACTACATCAAGTTCTATCGACTTGCAGTGGAATTGGCCGTGATTTACCTTATTGCGTTATATGAGGTCTATTTTGTACTCAAAGAAGGAAAAGACTTTACCGACAAACACAAAAAAAGGTTTCTTAAAATCGTCAGCGACGCAGATTTATCCTGTCCACTAAAGCAGAAGATATTCGAGAAGGCACGTGCCGCATTGAGAAACAAAAGCACCATGGAAACAGCTTTCAGAACGCATAGCTCCGGGCTGTTGGCGAAAACAAAATTCCTCACTACGAACCGCATCTTTAAAACCGGAAGTGACAGAGATATTGTGAAGGCATAGTAAAAACATTGATACATATGCACTGGAAAGATGCAGCATTGTGGGATATAATTCATTGATGGACATATCAATTGTTATACCGGCATACGAGGAAAGTAAAAAGATCACCAGAGATGTCCGAGCAGCAGCAGCGTTCTTAAAGGACAATCATTTTACGGGCCAGATTATAGTAGTCGATGACAGCAGTAAAGACAACACCGCCGAAATTGCACAAAACGCTGTTACCAACCCATCACCGGGAATAGAGCTTAAAGTCGAGCGTTATAATCATCATCGCGGCAAAGGTTACGCCGTCCGAAAAGGCATTGAGCAAACGAGCGGTGAATACGTGATGTTCGCTGACAGCGGCTGTTGTGTACCATACAAAGATACTCTGCGCGGGCTGGAGTTAATAAAAAGCGGAGTGTGTGATATAGCGCACGGTTCAAGAAAAATGCGGGGATGCCATATCGAAAAGGCACAGAGTTTATACCGCCGTATCTGCTCCAAGATGTTCCACTGGTTCGTGATTCACGATATGAAAATCCCCGCCGAGTTTACCGATACACAATGTGGATTTAAGATATACCGGGGCGACATCGCACGGCACTTGTACAGCGAGTGCATTACCGATGGATTCACATTTGATATAGAAGTCATAATGCGGGCGCAAAAAGAAGATTACCGGATAAGAGAATTTCCCATCGACTGGACCTGCGACCCTGACAGTCGGCTGTCACCGACTCGCAGCTCCTGGCGCGTCCTCTCTGAACTGCTAAAAATCAGAAGGGTTATGGCTCAAAAATAAAAGCATATCGCGCTGACTCAGACAAATTAAAGACCGAAATATATGTACGAGCAAGTCGTTAACAGCCGAACTTCTGAGTACTGATTGAGTTAGGAGTAAAAATGAGGAGATTGGTATTAAGTATTATCGTATTCGTAAGTTTTTGTGTTCCTTCTTTTGCCCTGGAATTATACGTGGCCCCGGACGGCAACGATACTAATCCCGGCACGAAGGCTCAGCCCTTTGCCACTCTCATCCGTGCCCGCGATGCGGTGCGGGAGCTGAAAAAGACTGCGAAGGGTCCTGTCACTGTTTATATTCGTGGGGGTACTTATTATCTGGATGAGCCGTTGGTATTTACCGCTGAAGATTCGGGCGGCCATCAGGCGCCGGTGTGTTTTGTTGCCTATAAGGGGGAAAGGCCCGTATTCAGCGGTGGGCTGAAGCTTGAACTACGCTTCAAACCGTTCCGGAACGGAATCTTCCAGGCGAATGTACCGGCGGCGCGGAAAGGCAAGCTCAACTTTACACAACTATTTGTCAACGGACGACGGCAGCACTTAGCACGGTATCCCAACTTTGCAGGCGATTATCGCTATAATGGCCCCGGCTGCAGCTCCGATGCCCTCAGTCGCCGGCGCGTGAAGCGATGGAGAAATCCGACTGGCGGTTTCGTCCACGGCTTGTCCAGCCACAGATGGGGCAGTCTGCATTACCAAATTACCGGCGCCGATAAAGAAGGCAACCTCAAGCTTCCAGGCGGAGACCAAATCAATCGTGACTCCTCCTTACACAAACAGTATCGGTTCGTCGAGAACATTTTCGAAGAGCTGGATACCCCTGGCGAGTGGTATCTCGACAGCAGCAGGGGGGTTCTATATTTGATACCGCCCAAAGGTGTGGATATTTCCAAAGCTTGTGTAGAGGCCGTGATGCTCAGGCAGCTCGTTGAGTTTCGCGGCTCGATGCACCAGCCTGTGCGGAACATTCACCTCCGTGGCCTGACACTGACTCATACGGCGCACACCGTGCTGGAAAAATATGAGCCGCTGCTCAGGGGTGACTGGTCGATTGTACGGGCAGGTGCGTTGTTCTTTGAGGGTGCCGAGGACTGCTCGGTGCAGGACTGCTTCTTTGACGCTGTCGGCGGCAACGGCGTGTTCATCTCCAACTACAACCGTCGGATAAAGGTTACCGGCTGTAAATTCACCGAGGCCGGTGACAGCGCCATTTGTCTCATAGGTGACTTCGATGCGGTGCGCAGTGGGTCAACGTGGCAGAACCATATCGCCGACCCGCCGGACAAAACCGTCGGACCGTGTACGCCGAACTATCCGGCCCTGTGTGTGATTCACAACAATCTAATACAAGACATTGGAATCATCGGCAAGCAAACGGCGGGCGTTTTTATCTCAATGGCAGCGGAGATCATTGTTAGCCACAATACGATTTACCACATTCCACGCGCGGGTATCTGCATTAACGACGGTACCTGGGGCGGGCACGTCATCGAATACAACGATGTTTTCAATACGGTGCGAGAGACCGGTGACCATGGGCCGTTCAACTCATGGGGCAGAGACCGACATTGGCGCTCTGACAGCGAGCTGACACGCACCATCTGTCAGCTCGATAACTTCAAGACCACTATCATCCGGCATAATCGTTTCGCACACTCGCCCAGCCATTCCTGGGGTATTGACCTCGACGATGGCTCTTCAAACTATCATCTCTACAACAACCTCTGCCTGGGTATGAGCTTCAAGCTGCGAGAAGGGTTCTTCCGGCTGGTGGAGAACAATATCTGCATAGGCCCGACCCCGCCGGGCCTTCACGTGTGGTACGAGGGCTGCGACGACGTGATCCGCCGCAACATCATCGTCAACACCGAAGGCACAGACATATACGAATTTATCAGATGCAATCCCGCCTACGCCAGACAGTTCGACTACAACCTGTTTTACAATTACAAGGGTGAGCCTGTTGTGCGGCTGAAGGGAGGTAGCACACATCCTTTCAAAGACGTTATGTCACTAACCGAGTGGCGGGCACAAGGCCTTGACGTGTACTCGGTATTTGCCGAGCCGTTGTTTATCGACCCTGCCAAGGGCGACTATCGCGTCCAGCAAAATTCACCTGCCTTAAAGGTCGGCTTCAAAAACTTCCCGATGGATAATTTTGGTGTCCTCAAGCCGGAGTTTCAGGCCGAGGCTCAAGAAGGACATCGGCTTTTCGACCATGCGCAAACCCAGGTTCGGCAGGTAACTCAACGCAGCAGTACTCGCAGGACCTGGCTCGGTGCTACTATCAAGAATATAGTCGGACCGGCTGAAATATCCGCCGCAGGTCTCGGCAGTGAAACGGGAGTCATTTTTGTGGACGTTCCCACCGCCTGCCAGGCCGATGACGCCGGGTTCAGGGTGGGAGACGTCGTCCTCGAATTGGATGGCAAAGCTGTTTCATCAGTCCGGGACCTGGAACGGCTATTCAAAACCGCACGCCCCAGAACTGTACCTGTGCTGGTTTATCGCAACCAGAAAAAGGTTACCGTCAAACTTGTGGTGGGCCAATAAGAAACGCAAGCTGCCTCTGATTAGTTCTTGTTGCGGAAACACTACGCCTGTTAGTACTAAGGACTCCTTACGGAGAAGCGTATGTATCCATATTTGTCATTCCCGCGGAAGCGGGAATCCAGCTTTTTCGCTCTGGACCCCTGCT